>MEMN01000047.1:0-188 GCA_001767945.1 Alphaproteobacteria bacterium RIFCSPHIGHO2_12_FULL_66_14
GGCCCTCGAGGCCGTGGACCTTGAGCTTGTCGTCGACCACGGTGTTCTGCCCGGCCGGTCCCATGCGACAGGTGCCGATCGGGTGGTAGGCGGTCTGCGAGTTGTTGCGGATCCAGGTCAGGATTTCCTCGTCGCTCTTCACCGACGGGCCGGGCGAGAATTCCTCGTCGCGATAGGCGTCCATCGGC
>MEMN01000047.1:344-2446 GCA_001767945.1 Alphaproteobacteria bacterium RIFCSPHIGHO2_12_FULL_66_14
CAGGCGATCGTCATCGACGGGAAGTCCTGCAGCTTGCGGGTCTTGGGGTCCTTGATCGAATAGGGCACGAGATGCATTTGCACGTCGGGCGTCGCCAGTTCCGGCCGCGTCTTGAGGAACGCCAGCAGCGGCGCCGACGGCAGGCTCATGAAGCCGCCGCCAGTCGCCAGGTATTTCATCATCTGGGTCACGGCGCCCAGGCCGCGGGCCATGTGGTTGTAGGAGACGTTGGCCACCTTCAGGCGCCAGATGATGCGGGCGTTGATGTGGTCGCGGAAATTCTCGCCCACCGCCTTCAGTTCGTGCTTCACCTCGATGCCGTGCTTTTTCAGTAGCTCCGGTTGACCGATACCGGAGAGTTCGAGGATCTGCGGGCTGGCGACGCCGCCGGCCGACAGGATGGTCTCGCGGCCCTTGGCCTGAACGGTCTTGCCGTCCTTCTCGTATTCGACGCCCGTGCAGCGCTTGCCTTCGAGCAGTACGCGCAACGTCATGGCGTTGGTGACGACGTGCAGGTTGGACCGCTTCATCGCCGGTTCGATGTAGCAGTGCGCCACGCTCATGCGCCGGCCCTTGTAGATCGAGGTCTGCGTCTTCACGACGCCTTCCTGGTCCTCGCTGTTGTAGTCGGGGTTGAGCTTGAAGCCGGCAGCCTTCGAGGCGGCGAACAGGGCGTCGTAGAGCGGATTCTGGTCGGGCACGGTCGAGACTTTCAGCGGCCCGCCGGTGCCGCGGCCGTTGGAGCCGTCGCCGTCGACGAAGTTCTCCATGCGCGTGAACAGCGGGGCCACCTCGCGCCAGCTCCAGCCGCGATTGCCCATCTGCGCCCAGGTATCGAAGTCGAGCGGCTGGCCACGGACCCAGACCAGCCCGTTGATCGAGCTGGAACCGCCCAAAAGCTTGCCACGCGGCACCGGAATGACGCGGTTGGCCGTGCCGGGCTCGGGCTCGGACTGGTAAAGCCAATTGGCGGCCGGATTGTCGATCAGCAGGCCGAAGGAGAGCGGCATACGGGAGTAGGGATGGCTGGCGGCACCTGCCTCCAGCAGCAGGACCTTGGTCGTCGGGTTTTCCGTCAACCGTGCCGCCAGCGTGCCGCCCGCCGAGCCGGCGCCCACGATGATATAGTCGTACTGATCCATACTTGATCCTCCCCCGACGACAGTGAGTATCCGCGATCTGCCGCCTCGACGACAAGGCCCGCCAGTTGGACGCGGGTCGCGGCGCTCGCTAGGAACAGCGAAATTGAGGGGACGAAATTGAGGGGACGCGGGGGGCAGCGATGATCGACACGGAAAAGGGACGGGCGGACATAACGCGGTTCACCATCGACGTGGCGGTCCGGCTCACGCTGATCGCCAGCGTTGTCGTGGTGAGTCTGTTGCTGCTGCGACCGGTGGCGCCCTTGATCCTGTGGGCCATCATCCTGTCGGTTGCTGTCTATCCCCTGTTCGTGGTCATGCGGCAGCGCCTGCGTCTGAGGAACTGGCTGGCCGCGACCTTGCTGTCGTTGCTCCTGCTGGTGTTGCTTCTCGCGCCGGTGGTCATCCTGTCGGCCTCGGCCATCGAGTCGCTCGACGCCTATGCCCGGATGCTGGCGCGCGGCCAGCATGTGGTGCCGCCGCCGCCCGACGCGATCCGCGACTGGCCCTTTGTCGGCACCCGACTTCACGACTTCTGGCAGAATGCCTCCAACGATCTGCGCACTCTGCTCAGCGCCCATGTCGGGCAGATCGCCTCGCTCGGCCGGTGGATCGGGCGGATCGCCGCCGACGTGTTCATCGAGGTTCTCCAGTTTGCCGGCGCGATCATCGTTGCGGGCGTGCTGCTGGCCTACTCCGAGAAGCTCACCGACACGGTGCGCGGCCTTGCCGCTCGCATCGCCGATGCCAGGGGGCGGCACTTCGTCGAGATCGCGAGCTCGACCATCCGCAACGTCTCGCAGGGCGTGATCGGCATCGCCCTGCTGCAGTCCGCCTTGCTGGGCATCGGCATGCTGGTGGCGGGCGTTCCCTTCGCCGGGGCGATCACCTTCGTCTGCCTGGTGCTGGCGATCGTCCAGGTCGGGCCCAACATCATCATGATCCCGGTGATCATCTGGG
>MEMN01000047.1:2525-2670 GCA_001767945.1 Alphaproteobacteria bacterium RIFCSPHIGHO2_12_FULL_66_14
GCGTCCCATCCTGATGGCGCGTGGCCTGCAGACGCCGATGGCCGTCATCCTGGCCGGCGTGATCTGCGGCACGCTGGCCGGTGGCCTGATCGGGCTGTTTGTCGGGCCGGTGGTGCTGGCTGTCTTCTACGATCTTGTGGTCGCC
>MEMN01000047.1:2693-2857 GCA_001767945.1 Alphaproteobacteria bacterium RIFCSPHIGHO2_12_FULL_66_14
TGGCGCCGCCGCCGCCCGACTGCAGCATCTTGCCGCCGTCGATCACGATGGCATCGCCATTGATGTAGGCCGCGCCATCGCTCACCAGAAAGGCCGCGAGGTTGGCCAGTTCGATGTGCTCGCCGACCCGGCGCATCGGGATCGCCTTGATCATCTCCTCCTGG
>MEMN01000047.1:2918-4229 GCA_001767945.1 Alphaproteobacteria bacterium RIFCSPHIGHO2_12_FULL_66_14
CGATCGCACAGGTGCGGATGCCCTTGGGGCCCCACTCGACGGCGAGGCTCTTGGTCATGGCCAGTACACCCGCCTTGGCCATCGCCGAGGGCACCGTGAACGGCGCGCCGGTCAGCGACGAGACGGTGAGGATCGACATCACCACCTTGTTGCGCTCGCCGGCGTCGATCCAGCGCCGGCCGGCGGCAACGGTGCAATAGGCCGAGCCGTGCAGCACGATGCCCAGGACCGCGTCGATGGCGCGTGACGACATCTTGTGGGTCTGCGCCAGGATCTGGCCGGCGGCATTGTTCACCAGGATGTCGAGCGGGCGCTTGGCCCAGATCCTGTCCATCATCGCCTCGACGGCGTCGGCCATGCGCACGTCGCAGCCCACGGTCTCGATTTCGCCGCCAGTCTCCTTGGCCAATTCCTCGGCAGTCTGCTTCAGCACGTCCTCGCGCCGGCCGCAGATCACCACGTTCGCACCGAGCTCGAGATAGCGGTGCGTCATCGAGCGGCCGAGGCCGGTGCCGCCGCCCGTCACCAGGATGCGCTTGCCCTTCAGGAGGTCGGGTTGAAACATCGTTTACTCCTCAGGCCTTCTTGATCTCGGTGAGCGCGATGCCCGAAGCGACCAGTCTTTCGATGTCGGCTGCCGAATAACCCGCCTCTGTCAGCACTGCTCTGGTGTCGGTGCCGAATTTCCTGGGCTTGTTTCGCACGCCGGCCGGCGTGCGCGAGAGCTTTACGGGATTGCCGACGTTCCGATAGCCGTCCTTCTCCCACACCATGTTGCGGTGTTTGGTGTGGGGATGTTCCATCACATCGGGTACTTCCAGCACCGCGCCCGAGGGCACGCCATTCTGCATCAGCTCGGTGGCAAAGCTCTCGCCGTCGCGGTCCCTGGTCAATTCGCGCAGCTCGGCTTCGAGCGCGGTCTTGTTGGCGACACGGTCCTTGTTGGTCTTGAAGCGCGGATCGTCGCCCAGGGCGGGCTTGCCCAGCATCTGGCAGAGCTTGCGGAACTGGCCGTCGTTGCCGGCGCCGACCACGATGTTGCGGCCCTTGGTCGGGAAGTTGCAGTAGGGCGCCAGGCTGCCGTGGCTGTTGCCCACGAGCTTGGGTTTCTGCCCTGCCGTGAAGTAGTTCGGCGCGTGCGGATGGTGCAGGGCAAGGGCGCTGTCGTAGAGCGTGGCGTCGACAAACTGGCCCTTGCCGGATCGGCTGCGCTCATACAAGGCCATCAGGATTCCGATGCAGGCATTCATGCCGGTCGAGAGGTCGACCACTGGCACGCCGATGCGCACCGGCCCTCCTTCGGCAGAGCCG
>MEMN01000047.1:4289-9859 GCA_001767945.1 Alphaproteobacteria bacterium RIFCSPHIGHO2_12_FULL_66_14
ATCGGGCCGTCGGCGCCGAAACCCGAGACGCGGGCATGGACGAGGCGTGGGAATTTCTTGGCAAGTGTATCGGCATAGCCGATGCCCCACTTTTCCATGGTGCCGGTCTTGAAATTGTCGATCAGCACGTCGGCCTCGGCGAGCAGCTTCAGCAGGACCTCGCGGCCCTCGGGCTTGGAGAGGTCGAGCGCGATCGTGCGCTTGTTGCGGTTGATGCCGGCGAAGTAGGCCGAGATGCCTTCCTTGTCGAACGGCGGCCCCCAGGTGCGTGTCTCGTCGCCCTGCGGCGGTTCGACCTTGATCACCTCGGCGCCGTGGTCGGCCAGCATCTGGCCGCAATAGGGGCCGCCCAGCACGCGCGACAGATCGATGACTTTCAAGCCGTCCAAAGCGCCCGGCATTTCGTTTCACTCCTCGAACCCAATGAGAGGTCGCGGTTATAGACCATGGGGCAGGGGGCCGGTACCGTCGGCGCATGATTGAACGCACATTCGACATTCCTACGCCCGACGGCGCCATGAACACCTTTAGCGTCCGGCCGGACGATGGCGGCCCGCTGCCCGTCGTGCTGATGCTGATGGATGCGCCTGGCGTCCGCGAGGGCCTGCGCGAGATCTGCCGGCGCATTTCGCAGTCCGGTTATTACGTGCTGCTGCCCAACCTCTACTACCGCACCATCCGCGATTTCGTGTGCGGCCCGACGCGCGATCATCCCGACGCGGAAGCAAACCGGACCAGGATGTTCGGTTTCCTGGAATCGATCTCCAACGCCAAGGTCGCGGCCGATACCGGGGTGATCCTCGACCGGCTGCCGTCCATGCCCGACGCCAAGCCGGGCAAGATCGGCCTGGTCGGCTACTGCATGAGCGGTGCTTTCGTGACCGCGGCCGCAGCCAGGCACCCCGACCGCATCGCCTGTTTCGCCTCCTACTACGGCACGCGGCTGATCACCGACAAGCCCGACTCTCCGCACCTGATGCTGGGCGACATCACGGCCGAGGGCTATTACGCCTTCGCCGAGCACGACGCCTACGTGCCGCTGTCCGATGTTGCGAAGCTTGAGAAGCTTCTGGCCTCGGCGCCGTTTCCCTCGCGCGTCGAGACCGAAATGGGCACGCACCACGGCTACGCCTTCTCAGACCGCGGCAACCTCAATGAGGCCGCCCGCGAGAAGCACTACGAGCGCATGCTGGCGCTTTATCGCCGCCATATCGGCTGAGGAGTCTCCCATGTTGAGCGGCATCCACGGACACCAGGACATCGAACGCGTGGTCTACGGCAAGCCGGCGGGCGCGGCGCTTCGAGCCGAGGCCGAACGGCTGGGCGCCAAACGTGTTTTCATCACCACCACTAGGTCCGTGGCCCAAAGCGCCCTATTGGCCGACGTGATCCGCGACCTCGGCGACCGTTACGCCGGCGTCTATGCCGGCATCACCGCCCATTCGCCCCGACCCTGCGTGATCGAAGGCGCGGCACTCGCCCGCGAAGCCAAGGCCGACCTGATCGTGGCGGTGGGTGGCGGCTCGGCAATCGACGCCACCAAGGTGATGCTGATCGCGCTGTGGCAGAACGCGACTAGGATCGAGGATCTCGATCTTTATCGCGCCGGCAAGCCGAAGGAGGGCGCCGCGCCGCCCGCCGAGGCGATCAAGCCACCGGCCGAGGCGATCCGCATGATCGCCGTGCCGACCACGCTGTCGGCCGCCGAGTTCAACGCCTTCGCCGGCATCACCGATCCGCGCCATGGCATCAAGGAAAGCTTCGGCCATCGCCTGGTCGTGCCGCGTGTGATTGTGCTCGATCCCGGCGCGACGCTGGCCACGCCGATGGACCTCATGCTCTCGACCGGGCTCAAGGCGGTTGACCATGCCGTCGAGCGGCTATGCTCGCAGCAGGCCAATCCGTTTGCCATCGGTACCTCGACGGAGGCGTTGAGGCTCTTGTCGCGCGCACTGCCCGGGCACAAGGCGCGGCCGGAGGACATGGAAACGCGGCTCAACCTGCAGTTCGGCATGTGGCTGTCGATCGGCGCAGGCACCTCCGGCGTCGGCGTCGGTGCCAGCCACGGCATCGGCCACGTGCTGGGCGCCGCCTGCCATGTGCCGCACGGCCATACTTCGTGTGTGATGCTGCCTTCGGTGCTGCGCTGGAACCTGTCGGTCAACGCCGAGCGCCAGAAGCGGGTGAGCGAGGCTTTCGGCAAGCCCGAGGCCTCGGCCGCCGATCTCGTGGCCGGGCTGGTGAAATCGCTCGGTTTGCCTGGACGCCTGTCAGAAGTGGGCGTCGGCAAGGACCGCTTCCGCGAGATCGCCGAGAAGTCGATGCACGACCGTGCCGTGCTCAACAATCCCCGCCCGATCAGGGGGCCGGCCGAGGTGATGGAGATTCTCGAACTGGCGGCATGATGCCATGAGTTCTTCTCATGAGCCGGGCGGGGTGTAAGAGGCTAAAGGCAGACAATGTAGCAGGGGGCGAGACCGCCGACCTGAAATGGGTGCGACCATGTCCATTGTCCGAGCTGCCGAAACGACCGCGACTTACGTGCCGACGGCCCACTGGGTCGAGGCGCCGGTCCAGTATCTGGCCGATCTCAGCATCAAGCCCGTCACCTACAATCCGCCGAACGGCACCGGTGTGCCGCGCCGAATCGGCAATTACCGCGACTTTTCCGTCCGCATCCAAGATGCGCGGCCGATCGTCCGAGACCTGTCGCTCGACCGTCAGGCCTTCATCCTGACCCATCACGACACCGCCGTGTGCGACTTCTACGACAGGGAAGAAGTGCGAACGGCCTACGAGCCCGAAGTCGAGGCACTGATCAAGAAGGAGACCGGCGCCGCGAAGGTCGTTGTTTTCGACCATACGGTGCGCACCGCCGACCGCGCCGTCGAGCGCGGATTGCGTGCGCCGGTGCGCAGTGTCCATAACGACTACACCGAAAAGTCGGGCCCGCAGCGCGTGCGCGATCTGCTGCCACCTGACGAAGCCGAGATACGGCTCAAGAAGCGCTTCGCCGAATATAACGTGTGGCGCAACATCGCCCATGAGCCGATCGAGATGGCGCCGCTGGGTTTCGTCGACGCCGAAAGCATCGCGCCGCGTGACCTCGCCGTCTGCGATCTCATCTATGCCGACCGCACCGGTGAGATCTATATCGGCGTCCAGAACGCCGACCACCGCTGGTACTACTTCCCGAAAATGACCCGGGACGAGGCGATCCTGATCAAGTGCTACGACTCGATGAAGGATGGCCGGGCGCGCTTCTCGCTGCACTCGGCATTCGACGATCCGACGTCGCCGGCCGATCCCAAGCCGCGCCAGAGCATCGAAACCCGCGCCTTCGCTTTCTTCGATTGAAGAATTAGGCCCGCGCGATCGCCTCGAGGTGTTCGACCAGCTCCTCGGGATGGCTGTAGAAGGGCGAGTGGCCGCACTCCATGGTGATGACCTTGCAGGGGGTCGTCTTCACCATCAGCCGCTGCAAGTTGATGCGGATCGCATGGTCGTGCGTGCACTCGATGTACCAGCGCGGCACCGATCCGAAGCGGTCCTCGGTAAGCGTCACCGGCGTGGTCGAAATGGAAAGAGGCTGGGGCCTCAGTCGCTCCATGCCGCGGTAGCGGTCTTCTGGCGAGACATCGGCGTAGAACAGCGCCGGCAGCTTGTCGCGGGCGAAGGTGTAGGTCTTGCCATCGGGACTGACCTGACGCGACAGGCGGAACATCGTGTCCGGCTCCATCGACGTCATGTCGCGCCCCGAGCTGCCGGACGGCGGCAACAGGGCACAGACGTAGACCAGTGCCTTGAACTTGCGCCGGCGTGCCTCGGCGAGCTGGCTGATGGTGATGCCGCCCAGCGAATGGCCGACCAGCACGACCTGCTCCTCCATCTTGTCGAGCAGGCGGGAGAGCTTCTCGACGTTGTCGGCCAGGGTAACGTTGGCAGGCGGCGTCGAATCCTTTCCGAGTCCCGGCAGATCGGGCGCGCAGGCCTTGTGCCCATGTGCTTCGAGGAGCGGGACGACCTTTTCCCAGCACCAGCCGCCCGTGCAGGCGCCGTGGACCAGCATGAACGTCGCCATGATCGCGCCTAGCCCCGGCCGACGACGGTGCGCGCGCCGGGCGCCGGCACGAAGAAGTCGGGCATCAGCGGCGTTCCCGGCGAGACGGCGTATTTGTCGAAGTCGGTGACGCCCTCGGCCGCCAGCACCTCGTCGTCGATGAAGAAGTTGCCGGTACACCGGCGCGACGGCCGGTTGAAGATGACATGGGCCGCATCGGCCATGATCTCGGGTTTGCGGCAGCGTTTCATGCCTTCCTCACCGCCCAGAATGTTCTGGATGGCGGCCGTGGCGATGCCGGTACGCGGCCACAGACAATTGAAAGCGATACCCTTGTCCTTGAATTCTTCCGCCATCGCCCAGGCGAACACCGACATGCCGTATTTGGCGAGCGTATAGGCGGCGTGATTGGCGAACCATTTGACATCGAAGTCGAGCGGCGGCGAGAGGTTGAGCACGTGCGGGTTTGCGGCCTTGGCGAGATGCGGCACGCACTTCTGCGAGACCAGATAGGTCCCGCGCGCGTTGACCTGGTGCATCAGGTCGTAGCGCTTCATCGGCGTGGCGAGCGTGCCGGTCAGGCTGATGGCACTGGCATTGTTCACCAGGATGTCGATGCCGCCGAACTTCGCCACCGTGTCGGCGACCGCCTTTTCGACGCTCTGCTCGTCGCGGATGTCGCAGGGCAACGGCAGCGCCTTGCCGCCGGCCTTCTCGATCTCCTCGGCGGCGGTGAATATCGTGCCGGGCAAGCGCGGATCGGGCTTCACCGTCTTGGCGGCGATGGCGACATTGGCGCCGTCGCGTGCGGCGCGCAGCGCGATGGCAAGCCCGATGCCGCGGCTGCCGCCGGTCACGAACAGCGTCTTGCTACGCAGGTTCATGGCTCCCCCAAGAAATCCTTGGGCTCTATAGCCGGGCATTTGTTGGGCGGCTAGTGTTTCAGCCGCGCAAGGGAGGCATGGATGAATCCGGTTTTTGAGACCGCGACACGACTTGCACGCGCTATACGAAACGGGCGGTTGAGCTCAGTCGAGGCGACCGAGGTGCACCTGCAGCGCATCGCACGGCTGAACGGGCCGATCAACGCCCTGGTGGTCGTCGATCGCGACGGCGCGCTGAAGGCGGCACGCGCCGCGGACCGCGCGAGAGGCAAGAAGGATGCCAGGCTCGGGCCGCTGCATGGCGTGCCGATCACCATCAAGGAAGCGTTCGACGTTGCCGGCCTGAAGACGACGTCGAGCCATCCGCCGCTCAAGGACAATGTCGCCCGGTCCGACGCCAGCCTGGTGGCGCGGCTGCGCGCCGCCGGCGCGGTCATCCTCGGCAAGACCAACGTGCCCGAACTCTGCATGGACTTTCAGACCGAGAGCCCGCTGTTCGGCACCACCAAGAATGCCTGGGATGCGCGGCGTACGGCCGGCGGCTCGACCGGCGGCGGCGGTGTTGCAGTGGCGGCTCGCCTGTCGCCATTGGAGGTCGGCAGCGACATCGGCGGGTCGGTCCGCAA
>MEMN01000047.1:9875-11160 GCA_001767945.1 Alphaproteobacteria bacterium RIFCSPHIGHO2_12_FULL_66_14
GTGGCCATGTGCCCGACCTGCCGGGCCAGACGCGGACCGTGCGTTACATGGGCGTGTTCGGGCCGCTGGCGCGCTCGGTCGCCGATCTCGAGGCGGCGCTCCGGGTTATTGCCGGCCCTGACGGTAACGAAGCCGAGGCGGCACCGGTCCCGCTGGGGCCGACGCCCGCCCTCAAGCCGAAGGACCTGCGCATCGCGGTTCTCGACAGCAATCCGCTGGTGCGGGTTTCGGCCGATACCGCAGCCGTCGTCCAGGCGACGGTCCGTCTGCTCGCCAAGGCCGGCGCCAAGATGAAGCGCGCTGAACCCGCCGCGCTCGACTGGCAGCAGAGCTGGGACGACTGGTCGGACCTGCTTCAATACGAGATCCGCGCCCTGCAGCCGCTGGCTGAGCGTGAACGATTCTTCACCCGAACCGATGCCGCAGATCCTTCTGTCCGCTCGGTGGCGCGCGCCGCACGGCTCGACATGGCGCAATTCTTCGCCGTGCTCGACCGGCGCGACCGCGTCATCCGCCAGTGCGAGTCCTTCCTCGACGACTACGATGCCTGGCTGATGCCGGTAATGCCGGACGCTGCCTTCATCCGCCAGAAGTCGAGCGAGCCGCTGAGCATCGATGGCGTGGCGCATCCGTATTTCTTCGCCGGCACGTCCTACAACTACCTGGCCAATCTGACCGGCCAGCCGTCGATCGTGCTGCCCTGCGGCTTCTCGCGCGAGGGACTGCCGATCGGCCTTCAGCTCACCGGCAAGCGCTGGGGCGAGGCGAAGCTGCTGGGCGTCGCCAAGGTGCTGGAGAAACTCCTGCCGCCCTGTCCTGTGCCGCCGAACTACAAGGACTGAGCAGTCATTCGATCTTCACGCCGGCCGCCTCGATGATCGGCTTCCATTTCGCGAACTCGGCCTTCTGGAAGGCAGCGAAAGCGGCGGGCGCCATTTCCTCGATCGTCGGCAGGTCCTGGCCGAGTTCCTCCATGCGCTTGCGCACCGCGGGGTCCTTCAACGCGGCGACGGCTGCGGCGTTGAGCTTGTCGATGATGGCTTTGGGCGTTCCCTTGGGTGCCCACAGGCCGTTCCAGATCGAGACCTCGATCGGATAGCCCGCCTCCGCCGCAGTCGGAATGTCGGGCATGGCCGCCGAGCGCTTCGGTGATGTGACGGCGTAGGCGCGGATCTTGCCGCCCTGAGCCTGTGGCAGGGAGTTCGACGACTGGTCGACCATGACCTGGATCTGGTTGCTGATCAGGTCCTGCATGGCCGGGCCGGTGCCCCTGTAGGGCACCAGC
>MEMN01000047.1:11205-12310 GCA_001767945.1 Alphaproteobacteria bacterium RIFCSPHIGHO2_12_FULL_66_14
TGTGAGCCCGAGCCCATGCCGGCCGTTCCGCCCGATACCTGATTGGCCTTCAGGTACGCGACCAGTTCCTTCAGGGTCTTGGCGGGCACTTGGTTGGAGGAGACGATCAGCATCGGATTGGCCGGCAGGCGGACGATCGGCGCGAGGTCGCCCAGCAGGTCGAACGTCAGCTTCTTGTAGATCGCGGCATTCACCACGTTGGTGCCGAGATGGCCGATGCCGATCGTGTAGCCGTCGGGCGCCGAGCGGGCGAGCTTGGCCATCGCGATCGTGCCGGCCGCACCGGTGACGTTCTCGATGATGATCTGCTGGCCGAGCTCCTTGCTCATGCGCTCGCCGAGGATGCGAGCGAGCAGATCGGTAGGGCCGCCGGCCGAAAATGGCACGATGAGACTGATCGGCTTGCTGGGGTAGGCTTGGGCGACAGCGGGGCCCGCGGCCGTCACGGCAAGCAGGGCAATGGCAGTTCTACGCAGCATGGCAATTCCTCCCTGAACTTCTTGTTGGGAGGAGACTAGCCGGGGACGGGCATCAGCGCCATCGCAGGACGGACCGCTCCACGCGCCCCAGGCCCCAGGAAATCAGCAGGCCGAGTACCGACAGCACGACCACCCCGGCCAGCAGCTGGTCGGTCTGCATCAGGTTGCCGGCGGTCAGCACGAAGGCGCCGATGCCGTGCTGGGCGCCGATCATTTCGGCCGCGACGACCAGCAGCAGCGCCACCGAGGCGGAGATGCGAAAGCCCGCCAGGATGCCCGGCATGGCCCCTGGCAGCAGGATCTTGGCCACGATGTCCTTGGCTGGCAGACCGAAGCTCTGGGCCATGCGGATGAGGTTGCGCGGCACCGAATCGCAGGCCGTGTAGGCGGATATCACGGTGGGGAAGAAGACGCCCAGCGCGATGGTGGCGACCTTGGACGGCTCGCCGATGCCCAGCCACAGGATCAGCACCGGCAGCAGGGCGATCTTGGGTATCGGAAACAGCGCCGACACGATCGGCAGCCCGGCCGCACGTGCCGACGAAAAGATGCCCATCGCCAGACCGACGGCAAGGCCCGCGGCGGTGCCGATGATCCAGCCCGGGACGATCCGCTTCAAGGATGCG
>MEMN01000047.1:12336-12416 GCA_001767945.1 Alphaproteobacteria bacterium RIFCSPHIGHO2_12_FULL_66_14
GAGCCACAGCTCGTGGAGTGCCCGCACGATGGCCGCCGGGCTCGGCATGAAGAGCGGCGGCAGCAACCCGCTGCTCGAGG
>MEMN01000047.1:12483-13534 GCA_001767945.1 Alphaproteobacteria bacterium RIFCSPHIGHO2_12_FULL_66_14
GAACCCGCCGCCACGGAAAGGGATGAGACGCCGATCAGACATTCAGGATCTCGCGCTCGGCGGTGGCAGCTTCGTCGCGGATCAGCGACCACAGACGCCGGTGCACGTCGATCAGCAGTGCGGTGTGCTCGGGCCGGCCGCGCTCGGCGACAGGGACGTCGATGCTGAGCACGTCGCGGATGCGGCCGGGCCGACGCGACAGCACCACGACCCGGTCGGCCAGCCGCGCTGCTTCCTCCAGATTGTGGGTGACGTAAACACGAGTGCTCTTCTCGCGGGCCCAAATTGCAAGCAGGTCTTCCATCAAGAGTTCGCGCGTCTGGGCGTCGAGTGCCGACAGCGGTTCGTCGAGCAGCAGCACAGCCGGCCGCACCACCAGCGCACGGGCGATGCCGACGCGCTGGCGCATGCCGCCGGAGAGTTGCTTGGGGAAGGCTGCGGCGAATTCGGTGAGACCGGTCAGGGCGAGCGCCGCCGCCACCCGATCGCGGCATTCCGCACCACTCAATCCGCGATGCTCGAGGGCCAGGGCCACGTTGGCCGCGACGCTGCGCCAGGGCAGCAGGGCGAAATCCTGGAAGATGTATGTGAAGGGGTTGAGCGAGTCGGCCGGGGGCGGACCGGACAGGCTCACCCGCCCCGCTGTGGGTTGCAGCAGCCCACCGATGATGCCGAGCAGGGTGGACTTGCCGCATCCCGACGGGCCGATCAGCGCGACGGTCTCGCCATCGGCGATGTCGAGGTCGATCTCCTTCAGCGCCTCGACCGAGCCGTAGCGGTGCGATACCCCTTCAATGTGCAGCGGCATCGGCCGCCATTGTAACGAGCACGGTCCGGTTGGCGACCTGCTGGCCCTCTTGCACCGAGACCGATTCGACTTTGGCGTCGAGTGCGGCCTTGAGTTGGTGCTGGATTTTCATCGCCTCGAGCACGATCAGCGTTTGGCCGCGCGTGACGGCGTCGCCGGCCGCTACCTTGATGGCCACGATCCGGCCATCCATCGGCGCCCGCAGCTTGCCGTCGCTGCCAGCCGCCGCCGTCGCCGGCGGCG
>MEMN01000047.1:13567-16006 GCA_001767945.1 Alphaproteobacteria bacterium RIFCSPHIGHO2_12_FULL_66_14
TGTCGAGATCTACCATGATGTCGTCGCCGTCGACATGGAACGGCACGGCGTCGCTCAGGGCATCCTCCGGGGTGACGTTGATCGTCCGTTCCTTGTCGCCGACCGCGAGCTTGATCGGCGTCGGCTCGGGATTGGAATTGCGCCAGCCTCGCAGCATCGGAGGGTGGCGTTCGGCCGACTGGCGCCATAGGAGCGAAGCCGCCAGCTTCCAATGATGCTCGCTCACTTCGGGTGCCGAGAACGCGTGCTTCGCCAAGAAGCCGGTGGTCGCTTTGCCGGCTGCGAACTCCGGATGCTCCAGCAGGCGGATCAGGAAGTGCCGGTTGGTGGTCGGACCCAGCACGACCGTGTCGCGCAAGGCGCGGATCAGGCGGGCTCGCGCCTCCTCGCGGGTGGCGCCGCGCGCGATCACCTTGGCGATCATGGGATCGTAGAAGGGCGAGATGGCGAGGCCGTCCTTCATGCCGTGGTCGATGCGCACGCCGGGGCCCGACGCCGGCCGCCAGACGTCGATGCGGCCGGTCTGCGGCAGGAAGTCCGCGTAGGCGTCCTCGGCATAGAGTCGGACTTCGATGGCGTGGCCTTCCAGGCGCACCAGTTCCTGGGTGAACGGCATCCTCTCGCCGGCCGCAACTCGGAGCTGCCAGGCCACGAGATCCTGGCCGGTGATCGCCTCGGTGACGGGATGCTCGACCTGCAGGCGGGTGTTCATTTCCAGGAAGTAGAATGCCCCGCCACTTGCCAGCAGGAACTCGACCGTGCCGGCGCCGCGGTAACCAATGGCGCGGGCGGCAGCGACGGCGGCGGCGCCCATGCGACCGCGTAGGTCGGCGTTGACGGCGGGCGAGGGCGCTTCCTCGATCACTTTCTGATGGCGGCGCTGCACCGAGCAGTCTCGCTCGCCGAGATGAATGACGTTGCCATGGGCGTCGGCGAAGACCTGGACCTCGACGTGCCGCGCATCGACCACGGCTTTCTCGAGGATCAGCTCGCCCGAGCCGAAGGCGCTCTCCGCCTCGGCGCGCGCGGTGCGGATGGCTTCCAGGAGATCGCCGTCGCGCTCGACCAGGCGCATGCCGCGCCCGCCGCCGCCGGCTGCGGCCTTCACCATCACCGGCAGGCCGATCTTGCGCGCTTCCTTTTCGAGGTTGCTGTCGCTCTGGTCAGCGCCCTGGTATCCCGGCACGCAGGGCACGCCGGCATCGATCATCCGTCGTTTGGCGGCGGCCTTGTTGCCCATGGCCGCGATGGCGGCTGCCGGTGGCCCGATGAACACGAGGCCTGCCTTCTCGCACACCGTTGCGAAGGCGTCGTTCTCCGAGAGAAAGCCATAGCCCGGATGGATCGCATCGGCACCGGACTTGTGGGCGGCCTCCAGGATGCGGTCGATGCTGAGATAGCTCTCGGCCACCGGCGGCGGCCCGATACGCACCGCCTCGTCGGCGAAGGTGACGTGCGGCGCCTCCTTGTCGGCGTCGGAATAGACCGCAACGGTGCGATAGCCCATCGCCTTGGCCGTGCGCATGACGCGCCAGGCGATCTCACCGCGGTTGGCGACCAGGATTTTCGTGAAGCTCATTTCATGGGCCGCCCGTCGGTGGCGAAGTAATTGGAACCGTCTGCATTATCACGCACCATCATGCCGATGTCGGGATAGTGCGCGACCTCCTCGGTGGTGCGCGTCCCGACCTCGATGACGCGTGTCAGTGCGATCGAGCGATTGACGAGATGGTGACCGTTGCTGACTCCGGCGCGAAAGCCGGCCGTCATGCCTTGCGTAAGGATCGTTTCACCCTCATCGGTGACGAGCACAACCTCGCCTTCGAGCACGTAGACCAGCTCGTCCTGCCTCTCGTGCCAATGCCGCTGCGAGGACCAGGTGCCGGGCGGCAGCTCAAGGATATTGACGCCGAATTGCGACAGGCCGAATTCGTTACCCAGCGCCGTGCGCCGCCGCTGCCGGCAAGGCGCGTCGTGGGGCGGGGGATAATCCGTGCCGGTATGCGCTGGAAGGTCGACCACGCGAACGGCGATGGGGCGTTCAGGCATGGCGATCACTCCATCGCCCAGCGCGGAGGCCGCTTCTCGGCGAAGGCGCGCAAGCCCTCCGACGCTTCCGGTCCGCGCCGCGCCTCGGCAAATTTGTCGGCGGCGAAATCGAGCACCTGGGATAGCGGCTCGGTGCCGACCTTCATCACCACCTGCTTGGTGAGCGCATTGGCGATCGGTGCGCATCTGTCGATCTGCTTCAGCAGCTCTTCCAGCTTGGCGTCGAGGGCAGCCGAGTCTTTCACGAGATAGTGCGCGATGCCCAGTCGATAGGCCTCCGGCCCCTTGAAGCGCGCGGCCGTGAGCGTGAGATGACGCGTCTGCGGCACGCCGATGCGGGCGGCCACGAAAGGCGCGATCTGGGCCGGCACGATGCCGATCGCCGTCTCG
>MEMN01000047.1:16025-17438 GCA_001767945.1 Alphaproteobacteria bacterium RIFCSPHIGHO2_12_FULL_66_14
CTTCAGTGCAGATCGCCACGTCCGAGACGCAGAGGATGCCGAAGCCGCCGGCGATGGCGTAGCCCTCGACCGCCGCCACCACGACCTGCGGGCTGGTGTTGACCATCTCCAGGAAGGTGCCGAAGCCGCGGTTCCAGGTGGCGATCGGGTCCTTCTCGCCGGGCTTGGGCCTGTCGGTAAGACTCTGCTCCATGCTCTTGAGGTCGGCGCCCGCGCAGAAGGTACCGCCGGCGCCGCGCAGGACGACGACCTTGATGTCACGGCGATCCTGCAGGATCTCGAAGACGGCGCGCAGCTCGCCGATCAGCGTCGGGTTCAGCGCGTTCTTCACCTCGGGACGATTGAGCGTCACATGCAGGCGCGAGCGCTCGCGATGGAGCAACAGCGTCTGGTACTTGTCGGCGAATTCGGTCATTCGGTCCTCAGCGGTTCTCGAGCCGCGGCAGCGTGCCCATCAGCTTGGAAATGATCTGCAGCATGACTTCGTCGGCACCGCCGCCGATCGAGGCCAGGCGCGAGTCGCGATAGGCCCGCGCCACGGGATTGTTCCACAGGTAGCCGGCGCCGCCCCAGTATTGCAGGCAGCCATCGGTTACCAGACGCGCCATGCGGCCGGCCTTGAGCTTGGCCATCGAGGCCAGCATCGTGACGTCGGTGCCGTCGAGATATTCCTCGCAGGCGCGGTAGCAGAGGGACCGCACCAGCTCGATCTCGGTGCTGAGTTCGGCCAGCTTGAAGTGGATCACTTGGTTGTCGAGCAGCGGCCGGCCGAACACCTTGCGCTCGCGCGTGTACTCGACTGTCTGGTCGATCAGCCGGCCCATACCGACAACCGAACTGATGGCACCCCACAGCCGCTCCTCCTGGAACTGCTGCATCTGGTATACGAAGCCCATGCCTTCCTGACCGATGAGATTGCGGACCGGTACCTTCACCTCGTCGAAGAAAATCTGTGCGGTGTCGGAGCTCCTCATGCCGAGCTTGTCGAGCTGCTTCACGATCTGCACGCCCTTGGTCTTCATCGGCAGGCAGATCAGCGACTTGTTCTTGTGCGCCGGGCCCTCGCCGGTGCCGGCGAGCAGGCACATCCAGTCGGCCTGGGTGCCGTTGGTCGTCCACATCTTGCCGCCGTTGATCACCCAGTCGCCGCCGACCTTGCGCGCCGTGGTCTTGATCGAGGCAACGTCCGAGCCCGCGCCCACTTCGGAGACGCCGAGGCAGGCCACGTAATCGCCGCTGATCGAGGGCGCCAGGAACTCCTTGCGCAGCGCGTCGCTGCCGTAGCGCGCGAGCGCCGGCGTCGCCATGTCGGTCTGCACGCCGATCGCCATCGGCACGGAGCCGCAGTTGATGTGGCCCAGTTCCTCGGCCATCACCATGGCGTAGGAATAGTCGAGCCCCATGCCGCCGTAT
>MEMN01000047.1:17448-18328 GCA_001767945.1 Alphaproteobacteria bacterium RIFCSPHIGHO2_12_FULL_66_14
TGTTGATGCCGAGCAAGCCGGCGTCGCCCAGCTTCTTGAAGACCTCGTGAGCGGGGAAGATGCCGTCTTCTTCCCACTTATCGACATGCGGGTTGATGTCCCTGTCGATGATGCTCCGCAGGGTCCGGCGGATTTCGTCATGCTCCTGGGTGAATTGCATGGTCCGATCCTCAGCGATTGCCGAGCCGAGGCAGCGTGCCCATCAGCTTGGAGATGATCTGCAGCATCACTTCGTCGGCACCGCCGCCGATCGAGCCCAGGCGGCCGTCGCGGAAGCTGCGTGCGACCGGGCTGTCCCAGAGGTAGCCGGCACCGCCCCAATATTGCAGGCAGGAGTCGGAGACCTCGCGGCGCAGCCGGCCGGCTTTGAGCTTGGCCATCGAGGCCAGCATGGTGACGTCGGTGCCGGCGAGATAGTCCTCGCAGGCGCGATAGACCAGCGAGCGCAGCGCCTCGACCTCGCTCTTGAGCTCGGCCAGGCGGAAATGGATCACCTGGTTGTCGAGCAGCGGCCGGCCGAACACCTTGCGCTCGCGCGTATAGTCAATGGTGGCGTTGATGATGCGGTCGCAGCCCATCAGGGTGCCGGCGCCGGCCCACAGCCGCTCCTCCTGGAACTGCTGCATCTGGTAGATGAACCCCGAGCCCGGCTGGCCGACCGTGTTGCGCACCGGCACCTTCACATTGTCGAAGAAGGTCTGCACCGTGTCGGAGGCGCGCATGCCGAGCTTGTCGAGCTTCTTGGCGATGGTGATGCCCTTGGTCTTCATCGGCACGATGATCAGCGACTTGTTCTTGTGCGCCTGGCCGTCGCCGGTGTTGGTGAGCAGGCACATCCAGTCGGCCTGGGCGCCGTTGGTCGTCCACATCTTGCCGCCGT
>MEMN01000048.1:0-8466 GCA_001767945.1 Alphaproteobacteria bacterium RIFCSPHIGHO2_12_FULL_66_14
CCGACGTAAAGGCAGAGGTGCGGGCACTGCTCGATCGCCTGCCTGAGGATTGCACCTACGCTGATGTGCAGCGCGGTATTGCCATGCTGATGTGGCCCAAACGTCGCGACGGCAGCCTCGCGCCGCCCGAGCGCGTGGACCCGGAAGAAGTGAAGCGGCGCCTGCGCGAATGGATGAAATCGGAGAAGGACAAATGAAGGACCGTGTCTCGATCGATCTCAAGGACGGAATCGCCGACGTCCGCCTGATCCGTGCCGACAAGATGAACGCGCTGGACCCGGCGATGTTCGAGGGCATCATCGAGGCCGGTGCGAAGCTGGCCGCGATGAAGGGCCTGCGCTGCGTGGTGTTGTCGGGCGAGGGCAAGGCCTTCTGCGCCGGCCTCGACATGGCAAGCTTCGCCGCCATGAAGCAGGACGGCGATGCGGTGCCGGGCGTGCGCGACCTCACCAGGCGCACCCACGGTATCGCCAACCGGCCGCAGCAATGCGCCTGGCTGTGGCGCGAGCTGCCGGTGCCGGTGATCGCGGCCGTCCATGGCGTGGCCTTCGGCGGCGGCTTCCAGATCGCGCTGGGTCCGGACATCCGCTACGCCACCGCCGACACGCGCTTCTCGGTGATGGAGATCAAGTGGGGGCTGGTGCCCGATCTCGCCGGCACCCAGCTCATGCGCCACCTCGCCCGCGAGGATGTCGTGCGCGAACTCACCTATACCGGCCGCATCTTCGACGGCACCGAGGCACAGCAGATGGGCTTTATCACGCGCGTGGTCGACGATCCGCGGGCGGCGGCGTTCGAGACGGCGCGCGAGATTGCGTCCAAAAGCCCCGACGCGGTCCGGGCCGCCAAGCGCCTGCTCAACGCCGCGGTCGCGACCGATGCGGCATCAGGCCTGATGATGGAGTCGGTCGAGCAGCAGAAGCTGATCGGCTCGCCCAACCAGCTCGAGGCGATCATGTCGAACCTGCAGAAGCGCGTCGCCAACTACAAGGAGTGAGCGCCATGAACCGTCAATGGCTCTACGCCAAGCAGCCGCAAGGCAAGATCGCTGCCGACACTTTCCAGTGGACCGAGACGGCGATTCCCGTGCCGAAGGACGGCGAGGTGCTGGTGCGCACGCGCATGCTTTCGCTCGATCCCGCCAATCGCGCCTGGATGATGGGCAAGACCTATCGCGATGCGCTGGAACCCGGCCAGGTGATGAGCGGCTTCACGATCGGCGAGGTGGTCGAATCCAAGGTCGGCAGTCTGCAGGCGGGCGACATCGTCGAGGGCGACTGGGGCTGGCAGGACTACGCGGCGCTGCCGGCAAGACGCCTCACTAGGCGCACCATCAAGGCGCCGCTCGAACTGCTGATCGGCCCGCTCAGCATCACCGGCCTCACGGCTTATTTCGGCTTGCTGGATGTGGGCCAACCCAAACCCGGCGACACGGTGCTGGTGTCGGCGGCGGCGGGAGCGGTCGGCTCCATGGCGGGCCAGATCGCCAAGCTCGCGGGCTGCCGCATCGTCGGCACGGCGGGCGGGCAGGACAAGTGCGACTGGCTGGTGCGCGAACTCGGCTTCGACGCGGCGGTCGACTACAAGGCGGGCGGCGTCCGCCGCGCGCTGGCGGCGGCTTGCCCCAATGGCATCGACGTCTATTTCGACAACACCGGCGGCCCGGTGCTGGATGCCGCCCTTTCGCTGATGAACCTGCGCGGTCGTATCGCCTGTTGCGGCAACGTCTCGCAATACGATGTCGACAAACCCGCGCCCGGGCCGATGGCGGTGCCGGGCCTGATCGTGACCAAGCGGCTCCGCATGGAAGGCTTCATCGTCATGGATTTCTATGACCGCCGCGCCGAGGCCGAGCAGCGGCTGGCGCGCTGGGTCGCCGAGGGCAAGATCAAGGCCATCGTCGATATCGTCGATGGTCTCGACAAGGCACCGGAGGCACTGATCGGCCTGTTCGAAGGCAGGAACCGCGGCAAGATGGCGGTGAGGGTGGTCTGACCATGACACTCGTTCTCCATGCCCATCCCTTTTCGTCATACTGCCAGAAGGTGCTGATCGCGCTCTACGAGAACGACACGCCCTTCACCTTGCGTATGCTGGCTGATGCCGACTCCTTCGCGGAACTGGCGAAGCTCTGGCCGTTGCGGCTGATGCCGGTGCTCACCGACGGTGGCGAGGTCGTGCGCGAAGCGAGCATCATCATTGAACATCTGACGCTGCGCCATCCCGGGCCGGTCCACCTGATCCCCCAGGATCCGAAGGTAGCGTTGCAGGTGCGCTTCTTCGATCGCGTGTTCGACAACTACGTCATGGGGCCGATGCAGAGGGTGGTCGGCGATGCGCTGCGCAGCGCCGGCGAGCGCGATCCCAAGGGCGTGGCCGACGCCAAGGCGCGGCTCGACCAGTCCTACGAGTGGCTCGACGGCGAACTCAGGGGACGAACCTGGGCGGCCGGTGAGGATTTCACGCTGGCCGACTGCGCGGCGGCACCGTCGCTTTTCTACGCCGACTGGGTGCATCCGATCGGCGAACGGTTCGGCACGGTCCGCGCCTATCGCGCGCGGCTGCTAAAACGGCCGTCGTTCGCACGCGCCGTCGAGGAAGCGCGGCCCTACCGGTCTTTCTTCCCGCCCGGCGCGCCTGACAGGGACTAGCGGCCAACAAACTTCGGCTTCCGCTTCTCCACGAACGCGCGCACCGCTTCCTTGTGGTCGTCGGTGCGCGAGGACTGCACCAGGCGCTCGGCTTCGCGGTAGAGCGCCATCGCATGGTCGATGTGCAGCGCATCGTCGAGATTGTCCTTCATGTTGCGCAGCGCTACCCGAGGGCCCTCGGCCAGCGACTTGGCCAAGGCGAAGGCCTTGGCCTGCAACTTGTCGTCGGGCACGACGCGGTTCACGAGGCCGATGCGTTCGCAGCGCTCCGAATCGACGCGCTCGGCGGTGAACATCAGCTCGCGCGCCCGCGCCGAGCCCACGGCGCGTGTCAGCAGCCAGGCGATACCGTAGTCGCCGCTGAGGCCGACGCGCGCGTAGCCCGTGCTGACGAAGGCCGACTGGGCGGCGATACGGATGTCGCAGGCAAGCGCGATCGCGAGGCCGGCGCCCGCCGCCGCGCCGGGCAGGGCCGCGATGGTGGGCTTGCGCACGCCGACCAGCGCACCGGTCAGCAGGGTCTGGCGCACCCGGAGGTCGGACAGGCGGTCTTCGAAGCTCATGGCGCCGCGCGTGCCGCGATCGCCCATGCCCTTGACGTCGCCGCCACTGCAGAAGGCGGTGCCGGCGCCGGTGATCAGCAGCGCGCCGACGTCGGGATCGCCGCCGCGCTCCTTGATCTGGGTCCTGAGCGCCGGCGTCAGCCTGTCCGACATGGCGTTGCGCGCCTCGGGCCGGTTGAGCGTGATCAGCGCCACGCCGTCGCGGACGGAGCACAAGAGTTCGGTTGTGCCGGTGTCGATTTCCATGGGAGCTTCACCACCTTCTCGAGGATTCGCCATGACATTCCCGGTCACCGAACACACCGTCAAGACCGCCCGTCACATCACGGGCTACCTCGCCTGCGGAGCGGAAGATGCGCCGCTGCTGATCTTCGTGCATGGCTGGCCGGAGCTGTCGCTGTCGTGGCGGCACCAGCTCCCGGCCTTCGCGGCGCTCGGCTTCCGCTGCATCGCGCCCGATATGCGCGGCTACGGAAGGTCGAGCACCTATGCAAGGCACGAGGATTTCGCGCAGGAACTCATTGTCGCCGACATGCTGGAGCTGCTGGCGGCACTCGGCCGCGACAAGGCCGTGTGGATCGGCCACGACTGGGGCAGCCCGGTCGTGTGGAACGTCGCCAGCCACCATCCCGACAAGACCGTGGGCGTGGCGAGCCTCTGCGTTCCCTATCTCGCGTCGGGCTTTACGCTCGACACGATCGTGCCGCTGGTCGACCGCAATGTCTATCCCGAGGCGGAGTATCCCGTGGGCCAATGGGACTACCAGTTCTTCTACGAGGAGAGCTTCGACAAGGCGTGCAAGGGTTTCGAAGGCAACATCCGCAACGTCGTGAAGGCGCTGTTCCGCAAGGGCGATCCCAAGGCCGTCGGCAAACCCGGCCGCACGGCTTCGATCCGCAAGACCGGCGGCTGGTTCGGCGGCGGCACTTGTCCCGATGTACCGCGCGACGGCGACGTCATCACCGAAGCTGACATGGAGATCTACACTGCGGCGCTGACGCGCAACGGCTTCTTCGGGCCGGATTCCTGGTACATGAACCACAAGGCCAACGGCGCCTACTCGGCGACGTCGAAGAATGGCGGCAAGCTTGCGATGCCGGTGCTGTTCCTGCACGGCGCCTACGACACGACTTGCGAGACCATGCAGTCGAAACTCGCCGATCCGATGCGCCGCGACTGCGCCGATCTCACCGAGGTCGTAGTGAATTCCGGCCACTGGATGGCGCAGGAGCAACCCGTTGCGGTGAACGCCGCCCTGGCGAAATGGCTGGCGGCCAAGCTGCCGGACTACTGGAAGACTTAGCGGGTGACGAGCAACCTCGGGGCAGGGCTCCGCGTTGTTGCCTTCGCCCAGCCATTGCCCGGCCACAAAGCGGGAGCTTGCTGGTGAACCTTCCAGGAGGATTTCCCGTGCGAATCGCTTCGATTGCCTTCATCGCCCTGCTCTGTGCCGCGCTCGCGTCACCCGCCTTCGCCCAGAAGGACAAGGACGACAAGCCCGGCCGCGGTGGCCCACCCGACAAGGCCACGACGGCACCCGGCAAGGGTCAAGGCCAAGGCCAAAACCAGGGGCAAGGGCAGGCAAAAGGCCAGGGCCAGGGCGGACCACAGGGCGCCGTCGTCATCAACGACCGCGACCGCAACTCGGTCTACTCCTACTACCGCACGCAGTACGCCGCCGGTAACTGTCCGCCGGGTCTCGCCAAGAAGAACAACGGCTGCCTGCCGCCGGGCCAGGCGAAGAAGATGTGGGTGATCGGCCAGCCGCTGGCGGCCGGCATCGTCTTTTATCCGTTGCCGGGAGTTCTGCTTGCGCAGCTCTCGCCCGTGCCCGACGGCTATCAATATGTGCGAGTCGCCAACGACATCCTGATGATGGCGGTCGGCACGCGTCTGATCGCGGGTGCCGTGGCCGATCTCGGCAGCCTCTAGCCTTTGGCGGCGCGCAGGGCGGCGCGCCGCTCCAGGCTTTCCTCCGGCCACATCTTCTTCATGTCGTAATACTCGTACGTCGCCGGTGTGCCGGCAGGCAGCACGACCCACGGCTGCTTGCTCATGGTGAAGATGTGGATGTCGGGCGGCATCCGGTCGGGCTCATCGAGCGTGCCGACGCGGACGAAGCGCACGGCGTCGCCCGCCCCCGAATAGTTGCTCCACACCGCGATGCGGCACTTGGGGCAGCGCGAGATCTTCTGGCCCTTGCCGCTGTTGGAGGATGTGTTCACGACGTCGACTTCGCCGGCCAGAAGTTCGACACGATCAGCCTCGATCATGGCATTGAGCGCAAATGCGGTGCCGGTCTCGCGCTGGCACCAACGGCAGTGGCAACAATGGACGAACATCGGTTTCGACGTCAGCCGATAGCGCACGTGGCGGCAGGTGCAGCCGCCCTCGAAGGTCTCGGTCATGGGGCCTCGCATTCACGGGACGGGTGTGAAAAAGCCGACGATCGACAGGAAGCGTCCGTCGGCGGCGATGGTACAGAAATCGACGCCCCGACGCAGGACCCTGCCGTCGGCCAGCCTGTTGGACCAGTCGAACCGCAGCACCTCATGATGTGCATCGATCGGGCCCGTGCGCGAGATGCGGGCACCGGGATTCCTGTGCGCGACCCCGTCGATATGCGCCGCCAGCGACTCGACGCCGACGGCACGCACCGATGGATCGACATAAAGGCCGCCGTCGGTCAGGACCGTGTGCAGGATCCGGCGCCGCTCCGCGCCATCAGGCGTGTTCCACGCGGCACAGTAGCGGTCGACGAGCGTGTCCAGGGATTCGGCATTAATTAGATGCTAGTCTCGTCCTCAAGAAATCTGTCGGGGAGAAAATGATGGCTGGACGGCTCGACGGCAAGGTGGCGGTGGTGACTGGTGCTGCGCCGCGCGGCGAGGGTGTGGGCAACGGCATGGCGACGGCCATCCTGTTCGCGCGCGAAGGCGCCAAGGTCGTGCTGGTGAACCGCAGCGCCGAGCGCGCCGAGAAGCTTGCCAGGCAGATCAAGGACGAGGGTGGCGAGGCGTCGGTCTTCGCGGGCGACGTCGCCAAGGCCGACGCCGCCGAGGCGATGGCCGCATTCGCCGCCAGTAAATACGGCCGCCTCGACATCCTGCACAACAATGTCGGCATCGGTGCGCCGGGCACACCCGAGACGGTGACGCTCGCCGACTGGCACAAGGTGCTGGAGGCCAACCTCACCACCACCATGCTCTGCACCAAGTATTGCCTGCCCAGGATGAAGGAAGGTGGCGGCGGCTCGATCATCATGGTGTCGTCGATCGCGGGCGCCCTGGGCCTGATGGGCAGCCCCGGCGCCGTGGCCTATGCGACGGCCAAGGCCGGACTGCACGGCTTCACGCTCTCGGTCGCGGCCGACTACGCGACAGAGAACATCCGCGCCAACTGCATCGTCGTGGGCTCGGTGCATACGCCGATGGTGGCGCACATGGGTGCCGAGGCGCGCGAGCGGCGCAAGAAGCTGGTGCCGATGCAGGTCGAAGGCACGGCCTGGGACATCGCCCACGGCGCTGTCTATCTCGCCTCGGACGAATCGCGCTGGGTGACGGGCATCCTGTTGCCGATCGACGGCGGCCTCGTCGCACTCCGGCAGTGGCCGCGCTAGTTCACTCGGCGGCGACGCGGACCGTGTAGTCGCCGGCGACGAACCTCGCCTTGGCGCGCGAGCGGCTGAGCTTGCCGGATGAGGTGAGCGGCAGTCCGAACTTCCGCGAGATCAGTTCGATCCGGCAGTCGACGCCTGCGGTCTCCTTGACCGTCTGACGAATGCTGCCGGTCAGCGCCTCGAGCTCCTCGGCATCGCCCACGTAGCTTTGCACGATGACGACGACTTCCTCGCCCGCCCCCGATTCGACGGAGAAGGCGCAGGCATCGCCCTGGCGCAGCCGCGGCAGGGCCTCGATGGCCCATTCGATGTCCTGCGGCCAGATGTTGCGGCCGTTGACGATGATCAGGTCCTTGGCGCGTCCGGTCACGACGATTTCGCCGTCGCTCCAGAAACCAAGATCGCCGGTATCGAGCCAGCCGTCCTTGAGAACCCTGGCTGTCGCCTCGGGCTCGTCGAAATAGCCAGGCATGACGCTAGGCCCCTGCACGAAGAGGCGCCCGACCCGCCGGTCGGACACTGCCGCACCGCTCTCGTCTCGGATCTCGACGCGGTGGCCGGGCAGCGCATGGCCGCAGACGACGAAGTCGCGCGTGCCGAACCTGTCGACCTTGAAGCCGCCGAAGCGGCGCCCGAAGCTCAAGCCCACGCAGAGTTCGGCCATGCCGTAGCTCGGCAGGAACGCACGTGAGTCGAAGCCCGCCGGTGCAAACGTTTCGGCAAAGCGTTGCAGCACGGGCGCCTGGATCAGGTCGGCGCCGATGCCGGCAAGCTTCAGGCACGACAGGTCGATGTCGGCGGGCATCTGCGTCTGAGCGCGGCGGGCCACGAGATCATAGCCGAAGCTCGGGCTGTAGGTGATCGTGGCACGGCGGCGCGAGATCAGCGACAGCCACTGCGATGGCCTTCGCGCAAAGTCGCGCGGCGCCAGGAGATCGACGCTCCGCTGCGCGCACATCGGCGCCAGGATGAAGCCGATCAGGCCCATGTCGTGATAGAGCGGCAACCAGCTCACACCGGAATCGTCCGCGTTCAGTTCCTGGCGGGCGATCGAGCCGTCGATGTTCGCCATCAGCCGGTCCTGGCGGATGTCGATCCCCATCGGCGCGCGCGTGCTGCCGGACGAGAACTGCACATAGCACTGCTCGCCGGCGGACAGTGGTTGGAGTTCGACCGCCCGGTCGGGCAGGGCCTCGAACGTCGCCATCGACCCGGCGAGGCGCGCGGCGGTCCCGAGCGCTGCGGTAGCGGCGTAGCTTGCGAGTTCGTCGGGGGCGACGATGCCGACGGCGTCCGAGGCCGCGATTTGCCGCCGGAGCTGCTCGATGTAGGTCGCCTTGGCACCAAGGCCGACCGGGACCGACACCGGCACGGGCAACACGCCGGCATATTGGGCGCCAAAGAAGGCGACGCAGAAGCCCGGCCAAGTATCGGCAATGATCAGCAGGCGCTCGCCGCGGGCAATGCCGGCGCTGATCAGGCGGCGGGCGAAGGCCTGGGCCTGGGTTCGCAACTCGCGATAGGGCAGGCTATGCAGCAGCCGGCCGCGCGCCTCGAAGAAGTTGAGGCCCGTTTCGCCCCGCGCTGCGTAGTCGAGAGCTTCGCACAGGCTGGCGAAGCCACCGCGGCGGAA
>MEMN01000048.1:8492-12685 GCA_001767945.1 Alphaproteobacteria bacterium RIFCSPHIGHO2_12_FULL_66_14
CGACCGGGCGCGGGTAAAAACGAACCGGTGTTGGCGATCAGCTACTCAAGCCGGCGGAAACAGGGTGCGGCGGCGCTCCGGGGTCCCGGGAAGGAGTGTCCGGAAGAAGACAAAATGGTCATTGCGAAGAGCCAATTCAATAGATTTATCGCAGCGGCAATGCGGAATAACCCTGTCGGCAGTGTGGCTCGGAAATTCTCCTAATCGATTGGATTTACTTGGTAATCGCGCTTCTGGCGGCGCGCTCGATCTCCCGGCGATCGTGGCGCCAAGTATAAAGGCCGCAGGCGACGATGATGGCCGCCCCCGCCAGCGTCCAATGGTCGGGGATGTCGCCGAACACGAGGGCGCCCAGTACCGCGGCCCAGACCAGCAGGGTGTAGCTGTAGGGCTGAACGGCGCCCGCCTCGGCATGGTCGAGCGCCTTGATCAACGCGTAGTGGGCGAGCGCACCCAGGAGCGCGATGGCGATCAACAGACCCCAGGCCGTCGCGTCCGGCCAGCGCCACTGCCAGGGGCCGACCAGGGTGGTGGCGCCGAAAGCCACGAAGGCCGACCACACGAGCGTCGTGTCGGGTGAATCGGTGCGCGAACAGAGCCGCACCATGACCTGATAGGCGGCCCACAGCAGGGCGCCGAGCAGCGGCAGCAACATCGGCCAGTCGAGCGTCCTGAAGCCGGGGCGGACGATCATCAGCATGCCGCCGAAGGCCATGGCGACGGCCAGCCAGCGGGCGGGGCCGGCGCGCTCGCCGAGGAAGAGTGCGCCCAGCGCGATCACGATCAGCGGCGACGTGGCGGCGATGGCGTGGGTGTCGGCCAGCGGCAGGTAGCTGAAGGCCAGCACGAAGACGGCGCTTTCGACGGCCGCCAGCAACGCCCGGCCACCCTGCAGCCAGGGCCGCTGCGTGCGCGCCGCCGTCAGCAGGCCGCGGCGGCGGACGACGATCCAGGCGAAGACGCAGAAGACGGCGTATCGGATCCACATCATCTGGCCGATCGCATAGTCGGCCACCAGCCACTTGGAGATGGCGTCCATGCTGGCGAAACCCAGCATGGCCAGCATGGTGTAGAGGGCGCCGAGCGAGGTGTTGCTGCGCGCCGCAGCCGACCTCATTCCGCGGCGGCGACGCGCCGCGCCGGCGGACGGAAGGCGGGAATCACGCGTTCGGCGAAAAGCTTCAGGCTCTTCATCGTCTTCTCGCGCCCGTAGTAGGGTGGATAGTGCAGCAGCAGCGAGGTCATGCCGGTGCGTGCCTGCATCTCGCGCAAGCGGGCGATCACCGTCTCGGCCGAGCCGTGCAGCAGCGTGGTGCCCTGCAGGTCGTCATAGCTGAGCTGATTGCCCTTCTCCGACACCGAGCCGAGATAGCCGCTGGTGCCCGAGCCGCCGAAATGGGCGATGTGGCGCACGATCGCTTCCTCGGTGTCGGCGCGCGCCTGCGCATCGCTGTCGGCGATATAGACCCAGCGCGCGATATCGATGTTGCCGGCCGCCGGATTCTTGGCGCGCTCGGCCGAGGCAAGGCTGAGCTCGCGCTTGTAGAGCGCGGTCTGCGCCGCCAGAGTCTCGACGCCGGGCAGGGTCGACAGCATCAGGCCGAACCCGTTGCGGCCGCTGTAGCCGATGGAACGGTCGGTGCCGCCCGCCATGTAGAGTGGCGGATGCGGCATCTGCAGGGGATGCGGCAGCATCTCGTAGGGCTCCGCAACGGTGCCGCTGAAATACTTGCCCTTGTGGTCCCAGCGATGGCGATGCCAGGCGTCGAACATCAGCCCGATCGCCTCCTCGACCATGTCGCGGCGGCCCTCGAAATCCTTGCCCAGCCCCTCGAACTCGTAGGGCCGGTAGCCGGAACCCACGCCGAGACGAATCCGGCCGTTGGACAGGATGTCGACGAAGGACGTGTTCTCGACGACACGGATCGGGTCGTAGAGGGGGAGCGTGATGACGGCGGCGCCGATATTGATGCGGCTGGTCTTGGCCGACAGATAAGCCATGTAGGCGAAGCAGTCCGGCATGATGCCGTAGCTGGTCGCGAAGTGATGCTCGGCGATCCAGGCGGTGTCGTAGCCCAGCCGTTCGGCTTCGAGGATCTCGTCGGTCGTGCGGGCGTGCACGTCGCGGTGCGGGTAGGGCTCTTCCTTCGGATTGGGATGCGACGTGAAGAGGATGCCGAATTCCATGGTTTCCTCGCCTGTTCGTTGCCCCCGATCCTAGGCTGGCAGCCATGCACTGGCCAGCGATTGACGGTTGGGGGGAGGGGCGTACCCTCACGCAAAACGCTGGAGGATTGCCATGGCATTCGACCTCGTCGTCAGGAACGGCATGATCGTGGATGGATCGGGGTTGCCGCGCTATCGCGGCGATATCGGCATCAAGGACGGCCGCATCGCGGAAGTCGGCCGCCTCGATGGCGTTGCCGCCAGTGAAACCCTCGACGCCGAGGGCCATGTCGTGACGCCGGGCTTCGTCGACGGCCACACCCACATGGACGCGCAGATCTTCTGGGACCCGTACGGCACGAGCTCGTGCTACCAGGGCGTGACCAGTGTGGTCATGGGCAATTGCGGGTTCACGCTCGCGCCCTGCCGCGAGGCCGAGGCCGACCTGGTGTTCCGCAACCTCGAGCGCGCGGAGGACATCAGCCGCGCCGCCATGCTGGCCGGCATCAAGTGGCGCTGGGAGAGTTTCCCCGAGTTCCTCGACGTGCTCGACACGCTGCCCAAGGGAATCAACTACGCGGGCTACATGGGCCACTGCGCGCTTCGCACCTACGTGATGGGCCAGCGCGCCTTCACCGACGAGGCGACTCCCGACGATCTCGCCAGGATGGTGAAGCTCACCCGCGAGGCGATGGCCGCCGGCGCCCACGGCTTCTCGACCACGCGCTCGGTCAATCACCAGACGTCGGACGACAAGCCGGTGGCGAGCCGTCTCGCGACGTGGGCGGAGTTCGAGACGCTGGTGAAGGCGATGGGCACGGGCATGGTCGAGGTCGCGGGCGAGCCGCGCGGCGCCGACAGCGTCAAGGCGCGCAAGTACTACGAAGACCTGAGCAAGCTCGCGATCGAGAGCGGCCGGCCGATCACTTTCGGCCTGTTCAACCGGCGTACCTATCCGGGCGGCTGGCGGTCGACCTTCGACATCATCGAGCGCACGGCGAAGCAGGGCGGCCGCATGTTCGCCCAGGTGCACAGCCGCGCTCTCTCGGTGCTGCTGTCGTTCGAGACGCACACGCCCTTCGACAAGTGGGACGTCTGGCGCGACATGCGCGCCAAGTCGCTCGCCGAGCAGAAAAAGATGCTGCAGGATCCCGAGATGCGCCGGAAGCTGGTCGAGGTGGCGTCGCGTCCCTACGACGGCCCGACGGTGCGCGGCACCGAGGCCAGGCCGCCGGAATGGGACTACGTCTATGCCATGACCGACATGCGTGGGCCCCACAAGACGATGGCCGAGCTCGCCCGCCAGAAGAACACGCACCCGGTCGAGGTGATGATCGACATGGCGCTCGAGCGCGACATGAAGTTCTTCATGATGCAGCCCATCGCCAACGAGAACCAGGCCGAGGCGCTCGAGCTGATGAAGCATCCGCGCGCCGCCGTGACCTTCTCGGACTCCGGCGCCCACGTCTCGCAGATCATGGACTCCTCGCTGCAGACGCACCTGCTCAGTCACTGGGTCCGCGACAAGCAGGCGTTCACTCTGGAAGAGGCGGTGAAGCTCATCACCTGCAATACTGCCACCCAGTTCGGCTTCCACGATCGCGGCCTCCTGCGCGAGGGCATGGCGGCCGACATCGTGGTGTTCGATCCTGATACGGTCGGCCCGCGCATGCCCGAGGTGGTGTGTGACCTGCCGGCCGGCGCCAAGCGGCTGCGCCAGAAGGCCGACGGCATGCGGGCCACGATCGTGAACGGTCAGGTCGTGCTGCGGGACAACGAGCCCACGGGCAATCTGCCCGGTCAGCTCATTCGCAAGAAGCCAAGGCACTGAGGCGGACGCGGCAATCCCGCCTTAGTTTCGTCACTTGACTTCGCTGCGCCGCACCATCATACACGCGCCAGCCCGCTGCTTCGTGGGCTGATCAAGGTTTCTCGCGATCGCGCGACGCGCCCCATTTCTTGTGACGGCGCTTCATCCCGAGACAATCCCCAAAGCAAGAGCCGTCCCAGCCGCGCGCGGGAACGGG
>MEMN01000049.1:0-8441 GCA_001767945.1 Alphaproteobacteria bacterium RIFCSPHIGHO2_12_FULL_66_14
CTTGCCGATGGTCGACTTGCCGCAGCCTGATTCGCCCACCAGCCCCAATGTCTCGCCGCGGGCGATCGAGAAGGAAACACCATCGACCGCCCTCACCTCGCCGACACGCCGTTGCAGCAGCCCGCCGTGGATCGGGAAATGTTTGACGAGGCCTTCAACCTCGAGGACAGGTGGTTCGCTCATAGGGCACTTGCTCGTACACGGTCGACTTCCCAGCAGGCGACCGTGTGGCCGGAGCCGGCATCCACGAGCGGTGGGGGTGCGGTGCGGCATCGCTCGGTCGCGAAGCCGCAACGCGGCGCGAAAGCACAGCCGACGATCGGCTGCGTCAGCCGCGGCACCAGGCCCGGGATCTCCTGCAGCCGGGGCCGCCTGCCGGCGGCGTCGGCTTCTATGTCGAGGCGCGGAATTGCCCGCATCAGGCCACGCGTATAGGGGTGCAACGGCTCGGCGAACAATGCCTCGACCGGCGCCTCCTCGACCTTGCGGCCGGCATACATGACCACCACCCGCTCGGTGGTCTCCGCGACGACGCCGAGATCATGGGTGATCAGCACGATGGCCGTGCCGGTCTTTTCCTTGAGCTCCAGCATCAGCTGGAGGATCTGGGCCTGGATGGTGACGTCGAGCGCCGTCGTCGGCTCGTCGGCGATCAGCACCTGAGGATCGCACGACAGCGCCATGGCGATCATGACCCTCTGGCGCATGCCGCCCGAGAGCTGGTGCGGATATTCGTCGAGCCGGCGCCTGGCATCGGCGATGCGCACCAAGTCGAGCATCTCCCGCGCACGCTCGCGCGCCGCCCGCCACGACACGTCAAGATGGCGCACCACGTTCTCGGCGATCTGCGTGCCGACGGTCAGCACCGGATTGAGGCTGGTCATCGGCTCCTGGAAGATCATGGAGATGCGATGGCCGCGCAGGCGCTTCATCGCCTCCTCGCCCAGAGTCGTCAGCTCCTCGCCCTCGAACCGGATCGAGCCCGCAGTGATACGACCGGTCTCGGGCGGGATCAGCCGCAGGATGGAAAGCGCCGTCACCGACTTGCCGCAGCCCGATTCGCCCACGATGCCGAGCGTCTCGCCGCGCGTCAGGTCGAACGACACGCCGTCGACCGCTCGGACTACGCCGTCCAGGGTGTTGAACTGGGTCTGCAGGTCGCGAACTTCCAGGATGTTGCCCGCGGCGGCGTTCATAGCCGCCTCGCGAGCCGCGGATCGAGCCGGTCGCGCAGGCCATCGCCCAGCAGGTTCACCGCCAGAACGGTGATGGCGAGGAAGGTGCCGGGGATCAGGATCGTCCAGGGCGCGATCTGGAAGAAGGTCCGGCCCTGGGCGATGATGTTGCCCCAGCTCGGCACTTCCGGCGGCACGCCGGCACCCAGGAAGGAGAGCCCCGCCTCGATCAGCATCGCCGAAGCGCAGACATAGGTCGATTGCACGATCAGCGGCGCCAACGCATTGGGCAGGACGTGGCGCAACAGCAGCTTGGCGTTCTTGGTGCCGCCGGCGATGGCGCTTTCGATGTAGGGCTGGCTGCGGATCGACAGCACGACGGCGCGGACCACGCGGACGATGCGTGGCACCTCGGGAATGACGATGGCCACGATCACGATGCCGAGACCGGGCCGCGTCAGCGTGATCAGCGCGATGGCGAGCAGGATCGACGGGATCGCCATCAAGCCGTCCATGACGCGCATGACGATGGCGTCGACCCGGCGAAAGTAACCGCACAGCAGACCGAGGGCGAGCCCGAGCAGGCTGGAGAAGGCGGCGACCGAGAGGCCGACGAATAGCGACACCCGGGCGCCGTAGACGGTGCGGGTGAACACGTCGCGCCCGAACTGGTCGGTGCCGAACCACCAACGCTCCGACGGCGGCCTCAGCCGATTGACCGGCGAGAGCTTGAACGGATCGCCGACGAAGGACGGCCCCACGACCGCGACGGCGATCAATGCCAAGAGAAGGACGCCACCGAAGGCGATCGTGGGATTGCGCCGGATGGCGGTCCACAGCGAGAAGCGGCGCGGCGGCAGGACGAGATCGTCGGTAATCGCGGTCATATCAGTACCGGATGCGCGGATCGAGGAAGGCGTAGGAGATGTCGATGATCAGGTTCACCAGCACCTTGGCGGCGGCAAACACCAGGATCAGCCCCTGCACCACCGGGTAGTCGCGCTTCAGGACGGCGTCGACCGTGAGCCGCCCGAGGCCGGGAATGTTGAACACCGTCTCGGTGATCACCACGCCCGAGATCAAAAGCGCGATGCCAATGCCGATTACGGTGACGATCGGCACGGCAGCGTTCTTCAGCGCATGCAGCAGCAGCACGCGGTCGGTCGCCAGGCCCTTGGCATTGGCGGTGCGGATATAATCCTGCGCCAGCACCTCCAGCATCGAGGCACGGGTGATGCGGGCGATCAGCGCCATGTAGGTCACGCCCAGCGCCACCGAGGGCAGGATCAGGCTCTCGACGAACGGCCAAAGACCCTCGGCGATGGGCCGATAGCCTTGCACCGGCAGAAGCTGCCACTGCACGGCAAAGAAGTAGATCAGGATGTAGGCCAGCACGAACACCGGCATGGCGAAGCCCAGCACGGCGAAGCCCATGACCAGACGGTCGACCAGCTTACGCGCCTTCCACGCCGCCAGGACGCCGATCGGAATGGCGAGCGCCACGGCCACGAACAGGGTCGAGAGCGTGAGCGCCACCGTCGGTTCGAGGCGCTGCACGATCAGCCGGCTCACCGGCAGGTTGGAGAAGATCGAGACGCCGAGATCGCCCTGCATCATCTGCAGGATCCAGATGACGAACTGCTCCATGAACGGCCGGTCGAGGCCGAGCTTGGCGCGCACCTGGGCGATCGCCTCGGCCGTGGCGTCCTCGCCGGCGATGATCGCCGCGGGATCGCCCGGCGCGAACCGGATCAGGAAGAAGACGAAGATCGCCACCACCGCCATCACCGGCAAGGTGGCGAACAGGCGCCGCACGATGTAGGCGGTCATGCGGTCAGCGCGGCGCCCGACACGAGTTCACACATCTATTATTTCTTCTTGATGTTCCAGAGCACCGCGAGGCCGGTGTTGGGGACGATGCCCTCGATGCGGTCGGCCCGGTAGGCGAGTGGCACCGTCCATTGGCCGAACGGGATGTAGACCACCTGCTCGATGGCGCGGGTCTGCAGTTCCGTCGCGATCTTCTTGCGCTCCTCGTCGCTCTGGGCGAACGCGAAGGCGTTGCGCAGCTCCTCGATCTTGGCATCGCACGGCCAGCCGAACAGGCCCTTTCCGCAGGCCGCGCCGATCCATGTGTGGAGCACGGGATTGGCCGACCCGACGCCACCCGTCGTGGTGACGAAGATGTTCCAGCCGCCCTGCGCCGGCGGATCCTTCTTGGCGCGCCGCGACACGACCGAGCCCCAGTCCATCGCCTGGGCATCGACGTTGATGCCGGCCTCACGCATGGCCTGGATCAGCACCTGCGTCGCCGGCGTGATGGTGACGTGATCGGTGGCCTGCAGGATGGTGATCGGCTCGCCCTTGTAGCCGGCCTCCTTCAGGAGCTGCAGCGCCTTCTTGGGATTGTAGTCCTTCAGCATGGCACTGCCGCCGTCGTTGGCGAGCGGCGAGCCGCAGGTGATGAGGCCGTGACAGACGCGGTAGTAGGCCGGGTTGCCGACGATGGCACGGAGGAAGTCCTCCTGGTTGATCAGGTGGTACATCGCCTGACGCGCCTTCGGATTGTCGAACGGCGGATGGAGATGGTTGAGCCGGATCATGCCGTGCGTGCTGTCGAGCGTGCCGGTCTTCATCAGCTTGACGCCCTTCGCCTTCTCCAGGATCGGCAGGAAGTCGATGCTGGGCGCTTCGAAGAAGTCGATCTCGCCGTTGATCAGAGCCGACATCGCGGTCTGCGGATCGGAAATCCACTGCAGTTCGATCCGGTCGACGCCGGCAAACTTCGTCCCGGCGAAGGACGACGGAGGTTCGTTGCCAGGCCGCGGCACGTAGTGCGGGTTCTTGACGTAGACTGCCTTGCTGCCCGGCACCCACTGGTCCTTGGCGAAGTTGAACGGCCCGGAGCCGATCGATTCCTTCACCTGCTGCTGTGGATCGGTCATCGCTTCTTTTTCGCGCATGATGACCGCGACCGACGAGTTGGTCTTGCCCAGCGACTCCAGCACCATGCCGTAGGGCTTGGTCAGGACCATGCGGAAGGTTTTGTCGTCGACCGCCTCGAGCTTGTCGACGAACGACATCAGCCGGATGCCGACGCCGTCCTTGCGGCCCCAGCGCTTGAGCGAGGCGATGACGTCCTTGGTGGTGACCGGCGTGCCGTCGCCGAACTTGAGCCCGTCACGCAGGGTGAAGGTGTAGGTGAGTTTGTCCGGGCTGATGTCGTACTTGCCGACCATCTGGGGCTGCGGCTTCATCTGCGCGTCGTTGCCGAACAGCGTGTCGTAGACCAGCATGCCGTGGATGTTGGCGATGGTTTGCGTCGTCCACATCGGATCGATGACGCGCACGTCAGCGTGCATCACCGCCTTCAGGACCTTCTCCTGCGCCTGTACCGGCGTGAACGGTATGGCAAGCGCCAAGGCGGCGGCGAAAATACGCTTCAACATGCGAACATCTCCTTAAGCTCTTCGCGTCGAGTATGCTGACCGCCACTTACGCTTGTCCAGCACAGCCGCCCGCCGACATCACACCTAGGGCACGATCCGTGCCGGCAAGCCTGCGCAATGCCGGGCGATGGCTCCCGGTGTCGTCAGCCATATCGCATCGCGATGCGCAGCGATGTGCTGCAGAGCACGCTTGAGATGCCTGAGGCGGTGCGGTTGGCCAACGATATAGGCGTGCAACGCAACGCCCATGACGAGAGGACGCGCCTTCGACAGCTCCAGCATCTCGTCGAACTGGTCGACGACGATGTCGGCGAACTGAGCGGCGCCGTCCTTGCGCCCGACCACCGACGGGATGTCGTTGGCCTCCTGGGGATAGGGCACCGCCAGGATCCGCCGGCCACCACGGCAGCGAAACCAGATCGGCTGGTCGTCCATGCACCAATCGAGCAAATAGTCGTAGCCGGCTTCGGCCAGCAGGTCCGGCGTGCAGTAGCTCTGCGAAATCCACGGCCCGAGCCAGCCCTGCGGCGGATGCCCCTCCTCCTTCGCCACCCTCGCCGTCGCTTCGGCGATCAGTGCACCTTCCGCAGTCTCGTCGAGAACGCCCTGTCGCTCGGCGTTGGTGCGGCCGTGGCCGACGATCTCGTCGCCGCGCGCGCGGCAGGCCGCCACGAGTTGTGGCGCATAGTCGTACATCGCGCTGTTCACCAGAGCAGCCATCGGCAGGTGCAGTTCGTCGAATGCATCGAGAAGATACCAGGCGCCCACCCTGTTGCCCCAGTCTCGCCAGGCATAGTTCAGCACGTCCGGCTGCGGTCCGCCGGGCGCCAGCTCCGCGCCCAGGCCCTCGCCAAATGCAAAGTGCTCGAGGTTGAGGGCAAAATAAACGGCGAGCCGGTGGCCGCCGGGCCAGGAGTAGTCAGGGCGACCGCGTAGCGGCACGTAGTCGTAGCGGTCGTGGTTCGCGAGCTTCATGGCTGAAGCGTAGCGCCAGAATTGACGATGGGCCAACGGAACGGCGACGCGCCGCACGGTCGGCTGCGTCTCCTTACACTTGTGCGATTATCGCGATTGGGCCGCCGCCTGCCGGACCCTGGTGCTCGGCGCCCCCGGAAACGTAGAGCATCGTGTCGCCGATCACGCCGGCCAGCACGCCGCCCACCAGGGCACGGGCATGGCGGGTCGAGTGGATGTCGCTGTCGTCCAGCATGGTGTGCCGCCGGCCACGAATCTCGCCCGAGGGCGATGCTTCGGCTTTGGCGAGCACCGCAACGGTCTCGCCGCCGATCCCGGCCAGAATGCGACGCGCAGCTTCGGCATCGATCGCGTCCTTCATCACGTCGTGACCGATCACGAGATCGCCGGCCCAGCCGGGCGCATTGCCCAGCACCACAATCTCGTTGCGCAGCAGCTCGACTCCGGCCGAGGTGCTGGCAACCCGGGAGAAGAGCGACCAGTCGCGGCAGATCGCCTGCTCCGGCACGTCCTTCACCTCGCCCAGCGCCAGGGCGACGCCGAGCGCCGAGGCGCCGCGCGACAACGCCATAGAATGGTAGGTGTCGTCGGTCGCCGTGACGACGCCGCGCCGCGCCGCCTCTTCGATCCTCTCCTTGGTGAGCAACGGGCACTTGATCTGGACGAAATGAACATCCGACGGCTGAAAGACGCCGGCATCCTTCATCGCCAACGTGACCGCCGCCGCGGTCTCCTCGACTTGTGGCGCGCGGCCGATCTCCTCGGGCGCGAAGGGCCGTGTCAGTCCGACGCCGATGGCGAGCCTCGGACCGGACGCCGCCACCGGCGCCATCTCGCGGCTGAACACAAGCAGATGCGGCGACAGCCCACCTTCGGTGCCACCGGACATCACGATCGCGACCCGCTTCTCGATGTCGGCCGGCGGGCAGCCGAGCTTGCTGGACAACAGCAACTTCAAGGCAAGCGTGGCGTAGCCGCGGGTGAAATCGTTGACGCAGCCATTGCCCTCGGTCTTGCCGATGATGGCCACGATGGTCGCGGGATCGACCTCGCCGGCGTCGATCGCCGCGGCGAGGGCCGCCGTGTCGCCCGGACCGGCCGTCGGCAGGCGCAGTAGCCGCGTCCGGCGCACCATGTCAGGCCGCCTTGCCGGCGTCGCTGCCGTGGCGCGCCCGGCGGCGGCGCAGCCACGTCACCGACACCAGGGCGATGGCGATCACGGCGAAGGAGACGCCCGTGGTCACGGTGCCGAGCGCATAGAGCACCGGTGTCGTCACGTTGGTGGTCATGCCGTAGATCTCGAGCGGCAGGGTGTTGAAGGTGCCCGACGTGTAGAGGCTGCGCGCGAACTCATCGTAGGACAGCGTGAAGCCGAACAGGCCGACGCCGATCAGGCTCGGCAACAGGATCGGGATCACCACATGCCGGATCGTCTGCCACGAAGTCGCGCCCAGGTCCCGCGCCGCCTCCTCGTAGCGCCGGTCGAAACGGTTGAAGACCGCGAACATGATCAGCAGGCCAAACGGCAAGGTCCAGGTCAGGTGGGCGCCGAAGGCCGAGCTGTACCAGGCGGAGTCCCAGCCCAGCACGCGAAACAGCAGGCCGATGCCGAGGCTGATCAGGATCGACGGCACGATCAGGCTGGCGATGGCGAGATAGAAGACGACACCGGAGCCGCGGAAACGCGTGCGGAAAGCGAGACCGGCTGAGAACGAGGCGAGCACGGTCACCACCATGACCGCCGCGCCCAGGACCATCGAGCGCTGGAAGGAGCCTGCGAAGTCGCCGACCATCTGCGTTTCGAACAGGTTCTTGAACCAGTGCACCGACACGCCGTTCATCGGGAAGGTGAGTCCGCCCGACGGCCCCTGGAACGACAGCACGAGGATGGTCAGCGTCGGGCCGTAGAGGAACAGCACGAACAGGCCGAAGAAGGCGGCGAGGAACCAGAAGGCTGGGCCGCGCTTGCCGTGCACCTCACAGCTCCTTGCGGATGTCGACCATGCGCATCATGGCGGCGACGGTGAACAGCACCAGCAGCAGCAGGATGACCGCATTGGCCGCCGCCGCCGGATACTGCAGCAGCGACATGGCGTTCATCATCATCAGCCCGACCGAGGCGCTCTGGCCGCCGCTCATCAGCCGCACGGTGACGAAGTCACCCATCACGATGGTGACGACGAAGATCGAACCGATGGCGATGCCCGGCTTGCACAGCGGCACGACGACGTTCCACAGCGTCTGCCAGCCGGAGGCGCCGGCATCGCGCGCCGCCTCGAGCAGCGCGCGGTCGATGCGCATCATCGAGTTGAAGATCGGCACCACCATGAACAGCGTGTAGAGATGGACATAAGCCAGCACGACTGCGAAATCGGAGAACAGCAGGAATTCCAGCGGCTCGCGGATCAACCCCAGGTTCAGCAGCGTGGTGTTGGCGAGCCCGTTGCGCCCGAGGAACGGGATCCACGAGATCATGCGGATGACGTTCGACGTCCAGAACGGGATGGTGCAGATCAGGAACAACACCGTCTGCACCGTCGGTGAACGCACGTGGAACGCCATGAAATAGGCGACGGCGAAGCCGATTACGAGCGTCAGCACCCAGGTGATCGCCGCGAACTCGATGGTCTGCAGGTAGGTCCGCCAGGTGACCGGCGAGGTCAGCAGCTCATCGTAGTTCTGCAGAATGAAGGCCGGGATGATCTGCGTTGTATTGTAGTCGAAGAAGCTCACTACGATGATCGTGGCGATCGGCACGACGAGGAACAGCAGGAACACCAGCGCAAGCGGCGCCACCTGCAGATACGTGATCCACGCGTTTATCCGGGACATTACGGGACGG
>MEMN01000049.1:8457-10003 GCA_001767945.1 Alphaproteobacteria bacterium RIFCSPHIGHO2_12_FULL_66_14
CCTCTACGTTTGGCTTCGGTCAGGCGGCGATGAACTGGTTCCACTTCTGAACCATATAGCGGTCCTCATCCATCACGGCATTCCAGCAAGCGACGGCGCCCATGCGGTCGTAGAACGAACCGCCGTCGCGCACGGCGCCCTTCTTTTCGACCACCACACCCTGCGGGTTCTTGATGTCGCCTTGGGCGGGCTTGCCTTCCATCCAGAAGCCCCATTCGTCTGCGCTCATGTTGGCCTTGGCCGTCTCCAGAACCGCCGAATAGTAGCCCTGGCGGTTGAGAAAGGCGCCGACCCAGCCCGACAGGTACCAGTTGATGTACTCGTAGGCGGCGTCGAGCTGCGCGCCCTTCAGGTGCTTGGCGAGCGACAGCCCGCCGCCCCAGGCGCGATAGCCTTCCTTGAGCGGCTGATAGACGCAGGGCACGCCCTTGGCGCGCACCGCCGACACCGCCGGCGACCACATCGACTGGATCACGACCTCGCCCGAGGTCATGAGGTTGACCGACTCGTCGAAGGTCTTCCAGAAGGCGCGGAACTGACCCTCCTTCTTGGTCTTGATCAGGAAATCGATGGTCTTGTCGATCTCCGCCTTGGTCATGTTGCCCTTGTCGCCGTACTTCACGATGCCGGCCGACTCGCAGATCATCGCCGCGTCCATGATGCCGATCGAAGGGATGTTCAGGATCGAGGTCTTGCCCTTGAACTTGGGATCGAGGATGTCCTTCCAGTTCTCGATCTTGCGGCCGACCAGGTCGGGGCGGATGCCCAGCGTGTCGGCGTTGTAGATCGTGGGAATCATCGTGAACCAGCCGGTCTGGCCCTTGGCGAACTTCGTCGAGCCCGGGCCCTCGACGAAGCTCACCGTGTTCGGCGCCGTGCCCTGGGCGATGACGCTGTCGGGCTTCAGCTTGCCGGTCGTGAAGATCGGCACGATCTTGTCGAAGTACTTGATCCTCTTGACGTCCATCGCCTGCAGCGTGTTCGCCGGGAAGACCTTCTTGCACATCCAGTATTCGATATCGCCGATGTCGAACGAGTTCGGCTGCGTAACCACGCGCTGCACGACGGCATCCGAATCGAGCGCCGTCATCTGCAATGTGAATCCGAGGTCGGCTTTGCATTTTGCGGCGATCTCGTTGATGGCCGACACGCCGGTGCCGCACTGGCGCAGCGTGATGTTCTTGATGTTCTGCGCCCAGATCGCGGGGAAGCCGGTGATCGCGCCGCTTCCCAGCGCCGCGCCGGCAACACCCGCCGCGCCCTTCAGCATCCTGCGGCGGCCAACACCGCCGTTCGATTTCCGAGCCATCTCGTCTTCCTCCTTCAGTCAGTGACGGCGCGGGGCCGCCTCCCCTCAATGTCCGAGGACGTGCATGTCCTCGGGTCTCCACGACAGAACCACCGGCTGACCGGGGCTGACCGGCGCCGCATCGAAATGCGCCTCGGACACCACGGCCGACAGCGTCTCGAGTCCGGCCACGTCGACGCCGACCTGCACGGTCGCGCCGAGGTACTCGACCGACCGCGCCACGCCCTGGAGCGACGA
>MEMN01000050.1:0-2398 GCA_001767945.1 Alphaproteobacteria bacterium RIFCSPHIGHO2_12_FULL_66_14
CCCTGCCTTCGCTGATCGTCGCCTGCTCCGTCAGGCGCTGACGCTCGGCTTTGACGGCATCCGACTCGGGCGGAGCATCGGGCCCTGGCTTGATCTCGAGCGGCGCCAGGAGCTTCTTGGTGTCGGCAAGATCGTTGCGCGCCAGCGCCACGGCCGCCGCCGCGGCTGCCCGTACGTCGGTGGCTTGAGCGCGGAGCGTGTCGATCTCGGCTGGCAGGAGATCAGCTTGGTCGGCGCTTGACGCGACGCGATCGAGTTGGCTCGTCCATAAGTCGACCAGCTGCGAGAACGGTCGCTGCGGCGTCGGCGTCGACTGGGCGAGCGCGACTGCACCCGTCAACAGGAGCGCGAGCCCCGCAAGACTGGACCAGGCGAGGCGGGCAGAAAATCGCATGTGGTTGGCGGATCCTGATGACGTCGTAGGGCCTTTGGCTTCCGTACCACGGCAGAGCCGGATCGGGCCATCGCCGGACAGGGATTTGCCCTGTCACGGCGGCGAAATCAGGGCATGTTTCACGCCGTCCGCAGCGGGCGGCCGCTTCGTCGTTGACAGGACGGGACCGACGCGGAACCTTGCGCGCCGAAAGCGGGATTTGGGGGAGACGGCATGGCGGATGGTCAGGGTGCGGTGGGCGAGGTTCGGATCAAACCCGACCGTCTGCACACGTTCACGATGGCGATTTGCCGGGCAGACGGCAGTTCGGACCAGGAGGCCAAGCTCGTCGCCGACCATCTCGTGCTCGCCAACCTGTTCGGACACGACAGCCACGGCGTCGGCATGATGCCGCACTACATCCAGAACACCACCACCGGTGCCTGCGTGCGTAATCACCATGCGAAGATCGCCCGCGACAACGGCGCCGTGATCGTGGTCGACGGTGGCGCCGGCTATGGCCAGGTCGTGGCCAAGGAGGCGATGGACATCGGCATCGAGCGGGCGAAGAAGAACGGCGTGTGTGTCGTCGGCCTGACCAACGCCCATCACATCGGCCGCATCGGCCACTGGGGCGAACAGTGCGCGCGGGCCGGCATGGTGAGTACGCATTGGGTGAACGTGCATGGCCACAAGTCTCTGGTGGCGCCATTCGGCGGCGCCGAGCCGCGGTTCACCACCAATCCGTACTGCACGGCAGTGCCGCGCAAGGGCAAGGAGCCGATCGTGCTCGACTTCGCCACCAGCCAGGTGGCGGCAGGCAAGGTTCGCGTCGCCAACAACAAGAAGATCCAGATGGAGCCCGGCCTGCTGATCGACTCGAAGGGCAATCCGACGACCGATCCTGGCGTCCTGTACAACACGCCTTATGGCGCCATCCTGCCGTTCGGCCTGCACAAGGGCGGCGGCCTCGCCGTGATCTGCGACCTTCTGGCCGGCGCATTGACCGGCGGCAAGACTCATTCGCCGCGGACCATCAAGAAGGACAGCACTGACATCATCAACAACATGCTGTCGATCATCATCGATCCGGCGGCGATGGGCGGCACCGAGTTCTTCGAGGACGAAGTCGAGAATTTCATTGGCTGGGTGAAATCGGCGAAGCCGCAGCCGGGCGTGCCCGAGGTCCTGACCCCCGGCGAGCCCGAACGGGCACGCCGTGCCGATCGCGAAAAGAACGGCATCCCGATCGATGCTACCACTTGGCAGCAGATCGTCGATACCGCGCGCAAAGTGCGCCTGAACGACATCGACATTCCGCAAATGGCCGGCGCCTGACGCGGCCGCAAGACAGGAGACCGACCATGGCCAAGATGAAGCTCTATTATTCGCCGTCGTCACCCTACGCCCGCAAGGTCAGGGTGCTGGCGCTGCTCACGGGCCTCGACAAGAAGATCGAGATGGTGAACGTGGCGCTGACGCCGGTGGCGCCCAATGCCGACGTCGACAAGCACAACCCCATCGGCAAGATTCCGGCGCTGTCAGTGAAGGGCATGGATCTTTTCGATTCGCCGGTGATCTGCGAATACCTCGACAGCCAGCACAAGGGCCGCAAGCTCTTTCCGCGCAAGGGCCGCGAGCGCTGGGTGGCGCTGCGCCAGCAGGCGATGGGCGACGGCCTGCTCGATGCCGCGCTGCTGGCGCGCTACGAAGGCTTCCTGCGCCCCGAGGACAGACGCTGGCCCGACTGGACCAAGGGCCAGATGAAGAAGATCGATGGCGTGCTCGACCAGCTCGAGGCCGAGTCGAAGTCGCTCAAGGGCAAGCCCAGCATCGGCACCATCACCATCGCCTGCGCGCTGGGCTATCTCGACTTCCGCTTCGCCAGCCACGACTGGCGCGGCAAGCGCGCCAGGCTCGCCAAATGGTTCTCCACTTTCTCCAAGCTGCCGTCGATGAAGGCGACGGTCCCACCGCCGGCGTGACGCCGGCCAGCTTGATAGGGGCCAGCGTGACGCCAGTCGG
>MEMN01000050.1:2408-10578 GCA_001767945.1 Alphaproteobacteria bacterium RIFCSPHIGHO2_12_FULL_66_14
GACGAGATCATTGCCCGCCTCGGATTGCAGCCACATCCCGAAGGCGGGCATTTTCGCGAAATGTTCCGTGCGCCCGATGCCAAGGGGGCTGTGGGCCGCGGCGCCAGCACGGCGATCTTCTTCCTGCTCAAGGCCGGCGAGCGTTCGCACTGGCACCGGGTCGATGCCGACGAGGTCTGGCATCACTATGCCGGTGCGCCAATCGATCTGTCGACGAGCGCGGATGGCCGCGCCGTCCACCACGCCCGGCTGGGCACCGATTTCGGCCTCGGCGAGACACCGCAGATCGTGGTGCCGCGCGGCGTCTGGCAGGCGGCGTGCTCGTTGGGCAACTGGACACTGGTCGGCTGCACCGTGGCGCCCGGCTTCGACTTCGCGGGCTTCGAACTCGCGCCGCCCGGCTGGCAGCCGGGCTCCCAGCCGAGAGCCTAGCGTTTCCAGAGTTCGCGCGAGGCGAGCGCGGCGCCCGTGGTGACGAGCAGGGCGGCGAGCAGTAGTGCGCGCGTGGGGTCGGCCAGACCGCACACGATCAACAGGGCCGTCGAGAGAATTGGTGTCGCATAGGAGAGTGCGCCCAACGCGCGGATGTCGCCGCGCTTCACCGCATGATCCCAGAAATAGAAGGCCGAACCCGCAGGGCCGAGGCCCAGCGCCAGCACCGCGAGCCACGCCGAGGTCGAGGCCGGCCAGACGGTGCGTTCGAACGCGAGATGGCACAGAAGCGACAGAAGGGCGGACACCGCGCAGAAGGCGGCAATGGCATCGGTGGGCGTCTCGCCGAAGCGGCGCGACAGCACCGAATAAAGTGCCCAGGTGAAGGCACAGCCCAACGCCAGCGCATAGCCCAGCACGTGGCCGCCTGCGAAAGCGACGCCGCCGCGGCCGAAGGCGAGCAGCGCGACGCCGGCGAAGCCCAGCCCGACACCGGCCAGATGGGCCCAGCCCAGGCGCCCTCGTTCGTTTTTTGTGGCCAGCGGTGCCGACAGCAGCACGATCAGAAGCGGCCAGAGATAGTTGACGAGATTGGCCTCGGCCGGCGGCGCGAGCTGCAGCGCGCCGAAGTAGAGCGCGTGATAGCCGAACAGGCCGCCGACACCCACCAGCCAGACGCGCGCCGGCCAGCGCACGAGCCCCGCCCAGCCGACACCGCGCCACCGGGCACGGATGATTCCGATCGACGCACCGACCGCGAACGTCATGGCAACCATCTGGAAAGGCGGGATCGATCCCGACAGGACGGAAAGTGCTGCGAGAGAACTCCAAAGGCAGATCGCGGCAAGCCCTGAAGCCATCGCCCGCCGCCGGACGGTGTCGACTGTCGTCATTGTGGCCGCATAAAGAATGCAACCGGAATTGTCGAGCGGATGCATGGGTTTCGTTTCGCGGTTACGATGCCGTTACAGCGGAGACTGTATGTTCGTTCGGCCGACCAACCCCACCAGCCATCGCCTTGCGCGCCTGGCTTTCATTGCGGCCTGCGTGGGCGCGCTGATCGTCGCTGCCGCCGGTCCGCTGCATCGTTATCTCGCGCTGGATATCGAGGCGGCGATCGCCGTCTTCCGCTACGGCTTCTATGTCGCCGTGGCCGGCGTAGCGCTCGGGCTAGCGACCATCGTGCCGACGCGGCCCGGCGACCGGCGGCGCGGGTTCGTGGCGGCCTTTCTTGCCGTCGCGATCGGCGTCGCGGGCGCCTGGGTGCCGGTGAGCTGGTTTCTGTGGTCGCAGCGGCTGCCGGTGATCAACGATATTTCCAGTGATATCGCCAATCCGCCGCCGATGGTGGCGCTGCTGCAGCTCCGGCGGGGGGCGCCCAATCCGCCCAAACATCCCGGCGCTGCCACGGCCGCGCTCCAGCGTGAAGCCTATCCCGACATCGTGCCGGTCGTCCTGCCGGTTGCGCCGTCCGAGGCGTTCAAGCGCGCCGATCGGGTGGCGATGGCATTGGGCTGGGACGTCGTCGCGCGGGCGCCAGCGGAAGGACGGCTCGAGGCCGTCGACACCAGCGACTGGTTCGGCTTTCGCGACGACATCGTCGTACGCATCCGTGCCGCGGGGATAGGCAGCAGGATCGACATCCGCTCCAAGAGTCGCGCCGGCGAGTCCGATCTCGGCGTCAATGCGCGGCGCATCCGCGATTTCATCGCCCGCCTCAAGGCCGAGCGCTGATCGTCGCGCCCGTCGATCTCGTCAGGTGCCGCCAAGCGGCAGCGTGAAGCGGAACGTCGTGCCCGAGGGGCCGGTTTCCGTGAGCGCGATGTCGCCGCCGTGGGCCCGCACCAGGTCGCGTGCGATGGCCAGGCCCAGACCCGCGCCGCCCGCCCGCCCGCCGGTGGTGAAGGGTCGGAAGAGCTGAGCGGCGACCGCCTGCGGAACGCCGGGGCCGTTGTCGGCGACGTCGATCAGGAGAAATCCGCCGTTGTTCTGCGAGCGGATGGTGACCGTCGTGGCGCCAGCCTCGAAGGCGTTGCGGCCGAGATTGACGAACACGCGATAGAGCAGGTCGCGGTCGGCGCGCGCCGAGCAACCTTCCCCGATCTCGTTCAGCCAGGCGCGGACGAGGTTGGGATTGCTCTCCTCGCCTTGCTCCTGCAGGGCGATCCCCGCCTCGTCGACCAGATCTGCGAGGTCGAGCGCGGCCAGCCGCGGCGCCGGCCGGTCGCGCACATACTCGATGGCGTCGCTGGCCAGGCGCGCCGCGCGGTCGATGGTGTTGAGAATGGTCGGCGCCAGGACCCGTGTGCGTTCGTCGCCGCTGCGAGCCATCCGGTCCGACAGCAGCCGCGCCGTCGACAGCATGTTGCGCAGATCGTGATTGATCTTGTTGGTCGCGGCACCGACCTCGGCCAGGCGCGACTTCTGCCGCAGAGAGGCGCGCAGCTCGCGCTGCAGGTTCTGGAATTCGCGGTCGACCACGCCGATCTCGTCGTTGCGCCGTGTCGGCGCCCGCTCCGTCCCGCCCTCCTCGGGTGCGCGACGGAACGCCGTCATGTCGGACGACAGATCCTGCAGCGGCCGGATCACCAGCCAGCGCAGGCCGAGATAGAGAAGAATGGCCGTGAACATCGCGATGATGATCGACAGCCCCAGGATGCGGCCGGAATAGGCGTACATGGCGATCCGCATGGGCAGCTCGTCGACGACGATCCAGACCATCGCCTCCGGCAATCGCATCGATTCGCCGCCGACTCGGATATAGCGCGAGCCGTCCTGCGCCATCGACGACAACGCGTCCCAGATCAGCCCCAAGGCACCGCGGTCCATCAGGTTGAAGCTCGGCATATCGGCGCGCGGTTCGATGTTCATCAGGGCGCGCTTGGGCCTGTTCGGCTCGACCAGCACGACGGCATCGACACGGGCGTGGTTGAGCAGGCTGCGCTTGACCTCCTCGGTCACCATATTGTCGGGCGTGGCATCGAGCGCCAGGGCAGCGAGGGCGCCGCTTTCGACGAGCTGCTCGAGATAGACTTCGCGGAAACGGGCGATCGACGGCAGAAAGATGAACACCTCGGCCGTCATCACCGCCGTCACGACGAGCGCGAGGATGCGCCACGACAGGCCGAAAGCAGGGCTTCGGCGGCGTGCGGCCGGGATCGATTCGGCCGGAACGGTGACGTCGGCGGTCATTGCCGACGAAGTCTATCGGAGTAAGCCCGCCCGGCCTAGGCGCCGGCCGTTCACCACACCGGGAAACGTGCGAGGAACCGCACCAGGCCGCGTGTCCGGGGTCCGAACAGGGTTTCGGTGAAATAGCTGCCGGCGGCGCGCTTGCTCGCTTCGCCCAGGGTGGGATAGGGCGGCACGAAACTGGCCATCGCCGCGATCTTCAGGCGCTTGGAGAGTGCTAGGCACCAGGGCTGGATCAGGTCGCCGGCGTGCGGGCCGACGATGGTGGCTCCCAGCACGCGGCCGCGCTGGTCGGTGATCGCCTTCACCAGGCCGTCGGTTTCCCGCTCGGTCTGGGCGCGATCGTTCTCGGCGAGCTTCCAGCGCAGCACGCGGATCGCCTCGCCATGCGCCTTTCGGGCCTCGCCTTCACTGAGACCGACCTGCGCCAGCTCGGGGTCGGTGTAGGTCGCCCACGGCACGATCGCGGCGTCGAGCCTGGCCGGCGCGCGGAACAGCGCGCCGCGGATGAACAGCGAGGCCTCGTAGCCGGCCATGTGGGTGAAGGCGTAGAGGCCGTTGCAGTCGCCGATCGCCCAGACGTTGCGATTGGAGGTCCTGAGCGCGCCGTCGACCGTGATCCCGCGCTTGGTGTGGGCAACGCCGGCCTTGTCGAGGTCGAGGCCTTCGACATTGGGCGCGCGGCCGGCAGCCACCAGCAGGTGAGATCCCTCCAGCCGTTCGCCATCCTCGAGAAGCACCGCAACGCCCGAAGCGGCCTTTTCGACCCGCGCGATCTTCACATGGTCGCGCAGATTCACGCCTTCGGCGCGCAGGCGATCCACGACGATCGCCGAGAGTTCGGGATCGTCCTTGGCGAGAAAGCTGAAAGCTTCCAGCACCGTGACGCGCGCGCCCAACCGGCGGTGCGCCTGGGCCATTTCGAGGCCGATCGGCCCGCCGCCGATCACGATCAGATGGGCCGGCAGCGTCCGGTTGGCGAACACCGTCTCGTTGGTGAGATAGGGCACGTCGGCGAGGCCGGGGATGGGCGGTGCGGTCGGCCGCGAACCGGTCGCGAGCACGATCCGTTTGCTCTTGATGTGGTGGGGACCGGCCCGCAACTCGGCGCGACCGGTGAAACGCGCGTCTTCCTTGAGAACGCGGACCCCCAGTTTCTCGAACCGCTCGACCGAGTCGTTGGGGGCGATGGCCGAGATCACGCCGGCGACGTGGTCCATGACCTTGGCGAAGTCGACTCTGGGCTCGACTGGTGCGATGCCGAAGGCCGCCCCGCTGCGCAGCGCTTGGGCGGCCTTGGCGGCGGCGATCAGGGCCTTCGACGGCACGCAGCCGAAATTGAGGCAATCGCCGCCCATCAGGGCGCGCTCGACCAGAACGACGTCGAGGCCGAGCTGCGCCGCGCCGGCCGCGACCACGAGACCTGCGGAGCCGCCGCCAATGACGCAGACGTCGGGCGTGAGCGTGTCCGTCATGTCAGGGTGAACCCTTGTTGCCGCGCAGGCGGGTATAGAGAACCGGCAGCAGCGACAGCGCCGCCAACCCCAGCAACGGCAACAGGATGTGCCATTCGAAGATCACGCCGAAATCGGGACGCTCGCCGCGCTCGATCAGCATGCCGAAGCTCGCACCGACGCTGGCATAGACGATCGCTCCGGGGATGATGCCGATCACCGTGGCCAGCGCATAGGGGCCGAGTTTCACGCCGAGCAGGGCCGGTACGATGTTGACCAGCCAGAAGGGGAACACTGGCACCAGTCGCAGGAACAGGAGGTAGTTGAAGCTGTCGCGGCGAAACCCCTCCTCGAGGCGGGCCAGCGTGGCGCCGGCGCGCGCCCGGAAGAGATCGTAGAACGCGGTGCGGGCGGCCAGGAACAGCGCCACCGAGCCCAGCGTCGCGCCGACCACCGACAGCGCCGCGCCCAGCCACACGCCGAACAGGAAGCCGCCAACCGGCGTGATCACCACGGCGATCGGCAGCGAGAAGGCGACGGCCAGCGCATAGAACAGGACGAAGATGAACGCCGCCAGCGCGACATGGCCGGTGACCCAGGCGGTAAGTTCGGCATGGTGCCGGCTCAGCATCTCGAAGGAGAAGTACCGCTCGAGGCCGAACAGCAGGAAGAGCGCCAGCCCCAGCAGCAGGATCACCACGGGAAGCAGTCGGCGCAGCATCGGCAGGGTCATGTGCGCTTTCGTGTCGTGCAGTGCCGATATTGACCCTCATCGCGTCCGCCTCAAAGCAAACTCGCTCACACCTCGGTGACCGGCAGACCGGGTGCCGTCGCCGCCATCGACGGACGCATTTTCAAGCGGTCCCACCAGCCGGCGAGCCGCCGGTAGCGGTCGAGCATCGCGGCGCCTTCGGGGGCGGCGGTGAAGTAGGCGATCATCGCGCCGAGATGGAGATCGGCGAGCGACGGTGCGGGGCCTACGAGGAAGGTCTCGGACGACGCGAGATCCTCCAGCGCGGCCAGCGCCCTGGCGGCGCCGGTAAGGCCGTGCGCCACTTCGGACTCATTCGTCGGCTGGCCGACGGCGGGCCGGAAGACGCGGTGTGAGAAGACCTGGCGGACCAGCGGCCAATAGCCGTAGGAGTCGACGACGCCGATGATCTGGTCCATCCGGGCCAGGGCGCGGGGCGCGTCGGGTTGCAGCGCCGGCCCGGCGAAGGCGCGATCGACGTAGCGGCTAATGGCGCCCGTCTCGTAGAGGACGAAGCCGTCGTGGACGAGAGTCGGCACGCGGCCGAACGGATGGAGGGCGAGGTAGGCGGCAGGAACGTCCGGGCTGAACGGATTCACCTCGACCCTTTCGTAGGCGACGCCTTTCTCGGCGAGAGCGAGGCGGGCAATGCGCAGGTAGACGCTGTAGCGGTAACCGTGCAGGACAAGGGACGTGGGCGCAGGGGTCATGGGGCCATTGTCCGGGTCATCGGGCGCGGCCGGCAAGGCCCGCGGATCGTTGACTCTGGAGGGGCAGCCGCTTATTACCCTCGCCCACGGATTTCGCCCCCGACGCGCCGCGCGGGGGCTTGTGTTTGAAGGAGTTGCGTGATGAAACGCACCTATCAGCCGAGCAAGCTGGTGCGCAAGCGCCGGCACGGCTTTCGGTCTCGGATGGCAACGGTCGGCGGTCGCAAGATTATTGCCAGCCGCCGCAGGTCGGGCCGCAAGCGCCTGTCGGCCTAGCACCGTTGGCCGCGGCACGCCTCGGGCGTTTGCCGAACCGTCGTGACTTTCTGCGCGTCCAGGCCGGGCGCCGTTGCGCCATGCCCGGCTTTGTCCTTCAAATAGCGCCCCTTCCATCCGATCGGACACCAGCCGACGGCGCTCCGCCGCTTGTCCGGGTCGGATTCACTGTGAGCCGCAAGGTCGGCAATGCCGTCGCGCGCAACCGGGTTCGCCGCCGCCTGCGGGAAATCGCCGGCATGGTCATTCCCGGCGAGGCCCGCCCCGATCTCGATTACGTACTGGTCGGCCGCCAGGCGGCCCTCGCCCGCGACTTCGCCGCCATGCGCCTGGAGTTGCGCGAGGCGCTGAAGCGCCTCAAGGCGCTCGCCGTCGCGACGCCATGACCTGCCCCATGACCTGTACTGGCGGCTTGCGCCGGCCCCGGCAAATCGCCAGTTTCCGGGCCGCATGATGTCACTGTTGCTGCGCGGCGCGATCCGTCTCTACCAACTGACGCTCGCCTACTTCTTCGTCGGCGCTTGCCGGTACGAACCCTCGTGTTCGAGCTACGCCGCCGAGGCGGTGGCGGCTCACGGCGCGTTCCGGGGAAGCTGGCTCGCCGCCCATCGCCTGTGCCGCTGCGGGCCCTGGGGCGCCGGCGGCTACGATCCTGTCCCTCCCTCTGCCGGCGCACCCGCGCCGCTTTCCTGCCATCCCGCCGAGCGCGCCTGACGCGCCACGAGAGTTAGCCTCAAATGGACCAGAAGAATTTCATCGTCGCCATTGTCCTCTCGGTGCTGATCATCGTGGGGTGGCAGGCCGCTTTTCCGCCTGCCAAGCCCACGGTGACGCCGGCGCAGCAGCAGGCCGCCACCCAGTCCGGTGCTCCGGGGGCTCCCGCGGCGCCAACCGGCCAGCCGGTCGCGCCCGGAGTCCAGCCGGGCGCGCCGGCCAACGCGGCGCAGCAGGTGGTGAGCCTCAAGGAGGCACTGGCCCGCACGCCGCGCGTGACGTTCAGCACTGCCGAACTGGTGGGCTCGATCTCGCTCAAGGGAGCGCGCATCGACGACGTGCAGCTCGTCAAGTATCGCGAGACCATCGATCCCAAGAGCCCGCCGGTGCCGGTGCTGTCGCCGGTCGGCACCGTACATCCCTACTATGCCGAGTTCGGCTGGTCGGCTTCCGATCCGGCGATCAAGGTGCCGGACCCCGAGACGATATGGACGGCCGACAAGCCCACGGTGGCGCCGGGCAAGCCCGCGCGGCTCACCTGGGACAACGGCCAGGGTCTGGTGTTCGCGCTCGACGTGTCGATCGACGAGTTTTTCATGTTCGACGTGAAGCAGAGCGTCGAGAACAAGTCCGACAAGCCG
>MEMN01000050.1:10588-11920 GCA_001767945.1 Alphaproteobacteria bacterium RIFCSPHIGHO2_12_FULL_66_14
GCTGTTCCCCTGGAGCCTCGTCGTCCGCTACGGCACGCCGCCGGCCGAGGGCATCTACATCCTGCACGAGGGCCCCTATGGCGTCTTCAACGGCAGCCTGAAGGAATTCGGCTACTCCGACTTCAAGGACAACAAGCAGCAGAAATTCAGCACCACCGGCGGCTGGGTCGGCATCACCGACAAGTACTGGATGGCGACGCTCGTCCCGGATCAGAAGTCCAAGGTCGACGTGACGATCAAGGGTACCGGCACAGGCGACGCCGCGAAGTACCAGATCGACTATGTCGGCGGCGGCGAGACCATCGCGCCAGGCACCACCGGCCGCACCGAGGCGCGCCTGTTCGCCGGCGCCAAGATCGTGCGCATCATCGACTCCTATACCGAGAAGTACGGCATCGAGAAGTTCGACCTCACGATCGACTGGGGCTGGTTCTGGTTCTTCACCAAGCCGCTGTTCTGGCTGCTGGAGTGGCTGTACGTCCAGCTCGGTAACTTCGGCCTGTCGATCCTGGTGCTGACCGTCATCGTCAAGCTCGTGTTCTTCCCGCTGGCCAACAAGTCCTACGCGGCGATGAGCAAGATGAAACGGCTGCAGCCCGAGATGGAGAAGCTCAAGGAGCGCTACGGCGAGGATCGCCAGCGCATGAACCAGGAGCTGATGCAGCTCTATCGCCGCGAGAAGGTCAATCCGGCGGCCGGCTGCCTGCCCATCGTCGTGCAGATCCCGGTGTTCTTCGCGCTCTACAAGGTGCTCTACACGACGATCGAGATGCGCCACCAGCCATTCTACGGCTGGATCAAGGATCTTGCCGCGCCCGATCCGCTGACCATCCTCACCGGGTTCGGTCTCTTCCCCTGGAACATCCCGGAGTTCCTGCATTTCTTCAACATCGGCCTGTGGCCCATCATCATGGGCGTGACGATGTATCTGCAGCAGAAGCTCAATCCGCAGCCGACCGACCCGATTCAGGCGCGGGTATTCCAGTTTCTGCCGATCCTCTTCACCTTCATGCTGGCGCCGTTCTCGGCCGGTCTGGTGATCTATTGGGCGTGGAGCAACACGCTCTCGATCGCGCAGCAGTACACGATCATGCGCCGTCACGGCACGCCGATCGGGGGTGGCAAGGCCAAGCCGCCGGCCCTCCCGGCGACACCAGCCCCCGCTGCCCCCAACGGCAACGCCGGCAAGAAGGGCGGCAAGGGCTCAGGCAAGAAGGGCTGATGGCCGACAACACGTCAGAGGGCCGCCCGACTGAAGGGCGCACGCCTGGGGACATCGAGGCGGCGCGCAAGCTCTTCGTTGGCCCCTGCGAGTTCATCTCGGGAGCCGCC
>MEMN01000050.1:11928-23385 GCA_001767945.1 Alphaproteobacteria bacterium RIFCSPHIGHO2_12_FULL_66_14
GGTCAACGCGCTGACCGGTCGCCGCACGCTGGCCCGCGTATCGGCCCGGCCCGGCCACACGCGGCAGATCAACTTCTTCGACCTCGCCGGCCGCCTCTTTCTGGTCGACCTGCCCGGCTACGGCTTCGCCCAGGTCTCCAAGTCGATGAAGGAGACCTGGCAGGACCTGGCGTCGGCCTATCTGCGCGGCCGCCCGACGCTGAAGCGCGTCTGCCTGCTGATCGACTCGCGCCACGGCGTGAAGGACAGCGACCACGAGACCATGAAGAATCTCGACCGCGCCGCCGTCTCCTACCAACTCGTCCTGACCAAGACGGACCAGCTGCGGCAGGCCGAGATTCCGCGCGCCATCGCGTCGGCCGAAGCAGCGGCCCGCAAGCATGGCGCCGCCCATCCCGAGGTCCTGCCGACCAGCAGCGAGACCGGCTTCGGCATTCCAGAACTCAGGGCGGAGATTGTCCGCGTTGCCCTGGGCCAGGTTGCCCCCGGCTAAGTCGCATCATGGAAGATGAGGCCGAGGGTGAAGCGCTCGCCCTCGCGCAGGCTCGACACGCCATGGCGCATGGCGGTGCGATGAAATCCGCGGGTTCCCTGCACCGGCCGTTCGTTCGTGGCAAAGATCACGGCATCGCCCTGTTGGAGCAGAACGACTTCGCCGCGCGACTGCATGCGCGGCCGCTGCTCGACCAGCATGAACTCGCCGCCGGAAAAGTCGCGGACGGGGTCGCTCAGCAGCACGGTCGCCTGCAACGGAAAGACCAGGTCGCCGTAGAGATCGCGGTGAAGGCAGTTGTAGTCACCCGGCCCATAGCGCAGCAGTAGCGGCGTCGGCCGCTTCTGGCCGCCGGCGTGGCATTCGCCGAGCCAGTCCTCGAGGGCCGGCGGGAAGCGCCTTTCCCGGCCGAGTTGGCCGTTCCAGCGGTTGGCGACGTCGGCCAGGGGCGGGTACAGCGCCTGGCGCAGCCGCTCGACCGGGGCCGGCAGCGGGTAGGTGAAATACTGATATTCGCCCCGGCCATAGCCGTGGCGCTGCATGACCACACGGCTGCGGAAGTTGCCGGCGTCGGGCCAGAGAGCCGCCAGATCCCGGCATTGCCCGGCCCCGATCAGGCCCGGGATCACGGTGAAACCCCTGAGGGCAAGGGACTCGGTGTCGATTGTCGGGACTTTCGGCATCCGGACATCCTGCCGCGTCGGACGAAGCTCTTCTATCCGGCACGCGACTGATATAATGCCTTCCTGACCTTGGCCCTCTCCCGGTGCGGAGAGGGCTTTTCATGATCGGGACACGAGACATGGCCGAGCCGGTTCAGACCGACAAGGAACAGAGGCGGCTCATCCGCATGGCCGAGACCATCTCCAAGGCGCTGCCCTACATGCGCCGGCACAACGACGCCACCTTCGTCGTGAAATATGGCGGCCACGCCATGACCGATCCCAAGCTCGGCGACCTGGTCGCGCGCGACATCGTGCTGATGAAGCAGGTCGGCATGAACCCCATCGTGGTCCATGGCGGCGGCCCGCAGATCAACAAGATGCTCGAGCGGGTCGGCCTCAAGAGCACCTTCGTGAACGGCCTGCGCGTCACCGACGCCGCGACCATGGAGATCGTCGAGATGGTCCTGGCCGGCTCGATCAACAAGGCGATCGTGGCCGACATCAACGAATGCGGCGGCATCGCCGTCGGCATCTGCGGCAAGGACGGCAATCTGATCCTCGCCCGCAAGGTCGTGGAGATGCGCGATCCCAAGACCGGCGAACTCCTGAAGGTCGATCTCAAGCAGGTGGGCGAGCCCGCCAAGATCAACGTCATGGTGCTGGAGCAGCTTCGCCGGGCCGACGTCATCCCGGTGGTGGCGCCGATCGGCTTCGGTGTCGACGACGAACTCACCTACAACATCAATGCCGATACATCGGCGGGCGCCATCGCCGGTGCCATGCGGGCCAAGCGCCTGTTGTTCCTGACCGACGTTCCGGGCGTGCTCGGCAAGGACGGCAAGCTGATCCAGGACATGACGGTCGAGCAGGCCCGGGCCCTGATCGCCGACGGCACGATTTCCGGCGGCATGATCCCCAAGGTCGAGAACTGCATCGATGCGGTGAACAGCGGCGTCGAGGCTGCCGTCATCATGGACGGCCGGGTACCGCACGCCCTCCTGCTGGAGGTCTTCACCGAATCCGGCGTCGGGACCATGGTGACACGCAACTGACCGGGGCCGTTTGGTCTTGAAACGCCTGATTTCGCTGCATATTTAGGCACCATGGCTCTCCTCCCCATCCTGACGGCGCCGGATCCGCGCCTAAAAAAGAAATCCCTGCCGGTCGAAGCAGTTGACGCGGGCGTGCGCCAGCTCATGGACGACATGCTGGAGACGATGTACGCGGCGCCCGGTATCGGCCTTGCCGCCCCGCAGGTGGCCGCGTTGAGGCGCGTCATCGTGCTCGACATCGACCGCGAGGAGACGAAGACCGGGCCGCTGTTCATGGCCAATCCCGAGGTCGTCGAGGTCTCGGACGACGATGTCGTCTACGAGGAAGGCTGCCTGTCGGTGCCAGAGCATTATTCGGATGTCGCGCGCCCGGCCAGGGTGCGGGTGCGCTACCTCGATCGTGACGGCAAGAAGCAGGAACTGGCGTGCGAGGGTCTGCTCGCGACCTGCGTCCAGCACGAGATCGACCATCTCGACGGCATCCTGTTCATCGATCACATCTCGTCGCTGAAGCGCAACATGATCCTCCGCAAGCTGCTCAAGGCACGGAAGGAAAAGGAGCGCGACGAGGCCGAAGGCAAGCCGCCGGCCAAAGAGCAGGCCAAGGATCCGGAGCACGCGCTCTAAGGGCGCGCCCCAGCACTTACTGCGCCGCGATTTTTGACGCCGCCGGTGCGAAGTCGCGCTCCATCTCGCGACGGAGCTTCACGGCGGTCAGTGTCTCGTCCATTGCCACGTCGGCGTAGGTCAGCGACTGGCCAGCCTTGATCGACTTCAGCAGCTTGACGTTATGCGCGAGGCCAAGCGGCAGGCTGCCGAGAGACGTCGACTTTTCCGACGGGAACAGCTTGCCGTAGACGGTGTAGCCGCCCTCGCCGTCGAGCATCTCACCGGGCTTGAGGTCGCGCTTGGCGGTGGCGATCACGTCGGCATGGAAGCCGATCGGGCAGCCGGTCGGCTCCTTGCGCAGGCCGATCGAGGCCACCGACATGCCGACCTCCAGGCCGATCAGGTGCCAGCGCTTGTACATGACGGAATACCGGCCCGACGGGTCAGTGCAGAGCATGTACTCCTCGAAGCAGTTCTTCTGGTACTCGGTGGCCGCCTCGAACACGACCCACACGCCCTTGCGGATCTCGTAGGGAATGGCGCGGCCGTCCTTCTCCAGCGACGAGGCGACCTCGACCTGGCCCTTGTGATGGAGCTGGCCGCCTTCGGAGATCGGCCGCATCACGAAGGGCAGGTCCTCCACCGAGCAGGGTGGAAAGGCGAGGCCATCCGGCGCTGGCGTGAGGCCGGTGGCGTTGGACACGGCCGTGCTCTCGATGGCGGGCTTGGAGCCGTCGAGGAAGGAGTTGAACATCTTGGGGTTCAGTCCGCCGCGCTTGGCCTGCTCTTCGTTGAGGCCCCAGTATTTCCACACCGTCTCGGGCGTCGACTGCGCGAAGTGCGGCAGCCACTTGTGGCCGCGGCCCGCCGCCGTCACCTCGAAGCCCGAGGTGCGCGCCCAGTCGACGAGTTCGCAGATCAACGCCGGCTGATCGCCGTAGGCGAGGCTGTAAATCACGCCGGCCTGGGCCGCGCGCTTGGCCAGCAGGGGCCCGCAGAAGGCGTCGGCCTCGACCGTCACCATCACCACGCTCTTGCCGTGCCTGAAAGCTTCCAGCGCATGGTCGACGGCGGCGATCGGATCGCCCGTCGATTCCACGATGATGTCGATCTCGGGATGGCTCACCAGGGCGCGCCAGTCGTCGGTGAGGTAGGTGCTGCCGTGCTTGCGCGCCTCGGCGAACGATGTTGCGCCCGTCACCTCGGGCTTCCAGCCCAGCCGCGCCAGGTTCTCGCGTGCCCGCGGCGGTGAGAGATCGGCGATGCCCAGCAGATGGATGCCCGGCGTCGTCGGGATCTGCGACAGATACATCGAGCCGAATTTTCCCGCGCCGATCACACCGATGCGCAGCGGCTTGGCCTCGGCCGCGCGGGCCAGGAGCATGCGATGGAGACTCATTGTTTCTTCTCCGAGTTCGTTGTTATTCCGCGGCGGCCTTGCGGCGGGCGGCCCGCGTCACGCAATCGTCTTCCCAAGCGTCGAGCGGTGCGAAGTCGCGGTGCGCGATATGGGCCGGACGCTTGAAGCGGCGGATGGCGTTCTGCACGGAATTGTAGGTCACATAGATGATCTGGCGGTCCCACGGCGACATGTTGGGCGGGCTGCCGTGCACCAGGGTGCCGTGGAAGAAGATCGCCGAGCCCGCCGGGCCCTTGGGGGCCACGATGCCGCCCTGCTTCACCAGCTTGGCGATGGTGTCGTTGTCGATCACCCACAGCGGATAGGATGTGGTGGTGAGGTCGTGCTTGGCCTCGATCGCGCCCTTCTTGTGGCTCTTGGGGATGAACCACAGCGGGCCGTTGAACTCGTTCACTTCGTCGACGAACACCGCGAGGTTCATGGCCCGCGCCTCGGGCATGTCGTCGTCGGCCTTCCAGGTGCCGTAGTCCTGGTGCCACTGCCAGACGTCGCCGTCGAAGGCAGCCTTGCCGTTGATCTTGAACTGGTGGATGTAGGTCTTGTCCCTGAGCAGCTGCTCGGCCGGCTCGACGAAGCGCGGGCTGTGCACCAGCGCTTCGAACACCGGATTGTAGGTGTGCACGGCGAAGGCGGTGCGGACCACGTCGCCCGCCTTCTCGCGCACGTTCTCCTCGCGTCGCTGGGCGAAGACGCCGGGGATCTCCGACTTCAGGATCTGCGTTTCTTCCGGTGAGAAGTAATTCGGGAAGAAGAGATAGCCGTCGTCGTCGAACTGCTTCAGTTGCTCCGGGGTGAGCTTCATGGCGGTTCCTCCTATGCTTTGTCTTTGCAGCGGCGGCGTCAGGCCGCTTTCGAGATCACGACCTTCAGGCGTCCCGTCAGAATGTCGGCCATCTGCTCGGCATGGCCGTGGCAGAGTGCTTCGGCCTCGCTGGCCTGGCCGGCTTCGAGTGCCCGCAGGATGCCTTCATGCTCGTCCCACACGCTGACGCGCAGATCCTCCTCGCTGAGCGCCGCCGCCATGACCCGGCGCAGATGCTGCCAGTGCTGCTGGGCGGTCTCGCCAAACAAGGGATTGCCCGAAGCTTCGTAGACGAAGAGGTGGAAGTCGATGTCGGCCTCGATGACCGAGGGTACGTAGCCGCTCGCCACCGCACGCCGGCCGACGTCGAGAAGCTGGCGGCCGCGGTAGGCGAGGTGCGGCGTATAGTTCGACGCCGCCAGCCGGGCCGCCGCCCCGTCGAGGGCGGCCCGCACGACGTAGAGGTTGCGCGCATGATCGACATCCAGCGGCGTCACGCAGACGCCCTTGCGGCCGGCGTCGACCAGGAAGCCCTCGCGCCTGAGCAGCATCATCGCCTGCAGCACCGGCTGCCGCGACACACCGAACTTCTGGGCCAGTTCCTCCTGGGTGAGGCGGGCGCCCGGTCTCAACTCACCCGAACAGATGGCGTCGAGGACGGCATCATGAATGCGTTCGGACAGATCGGGCTCGGGAACAAAGGGGCGCATGGCTTTGTATACAGAACACGGTGCGCCCAGAGTCAACCGCCTAGCGGGCTTTTAGCCCCTTGGCCGTCAGGACGGGTTGCGCGCGATCCGGATAGTCGGTGATCAGGCCGTCGACGCCGAGGTCGATCAGGCGGGCCATTTCGGCGGGGCTGTTCACCGTCCAGGGCACGACCTTCAGGCCGAGTGCCTGGGCTTCCTTCACGGCGTCTGCGGTGACATTGCGCCAGAAGGGCGACCAGGTGGCGCAGCCGGCGACCTTGGCCAGCCGCGGCACCGATCCGCCGTGTGCCGCGAGGTCGAGGCCGGCCAGCCACGGCGATGGCCGGCCGCTCGCGCGTTGAACCGTGTCGAAGTTGTTGCTCTCGATGGTGAGGCAGCCGGTGGCGATCTCGGGTGCCAGCCGGCGTACCTCCACCAGGCCGCGCCAATCGAATGATTGCAGCGTGCTGCGCTGGGCGGCCTTGCCCTTTCGGAGGGCGTCGACCGCCAGGCGCGCGAATCGTGCGGGATCGACCGTGAGGTCGGGCTTGGTCGGGTTGGTCTTGATCTCGATGTTGAAGCGCACGCTGGGTCCGGCCATGGCGAGGAAATCGGCGAGCGTCGGAAAGCGCTGGCCATCGACCGGCTTCTGCTCGGGATACTGCCGGGCGTACTTGCTCGCGGGATTGAGCCGGCCGATGTCGTAGCGCCCGAGATCGGCCAGGGTGAGCGTGCGGATCGCGGGTCCCGCCGTGGCCAGCCACTTGCCGTCGGGACCGCGCGTGATGTCGGGATTGAGGAGCGGGTCGTGGCTGATGACGACATCGTCGCTCCTGGTGATGGCGAGATCGGTCTCGAGGGTGCTGACGCCGAGATCGAGCGCCACCTTGAAGCCCGCCAGCGTGTTCTCCGGAGCGAGCCCGCGCGCGCCGCGATGGCCCTGCAGGTCGAAGGCCGCGGCGACGCCGAGGCTAGCTACCCAGATTGCGCAGGCGAGCGATGCGATCCTCGATGTCGGGATGCGTGGCCAGAAGCGCCGGCGTCTTGCTGGTGAAGGTCTGCACGGGGTTGACGATGAAGAGATGCTGCGTGGCACGACTCACTCCGGGAAAGGGCGCTGCTTTCTCGGCGAGCTTGCCGAGGGCCGAGATGAGCCCGTTGGGATTGCGCGTGAACTGCACCGACGTGGCGTCGGCAAGATACTCGCGTTGCCGCGACACCGCCATCTGCACCGCCTTGGCGGCCAGCGGCGCGAAGATCGCAACCACGATCAGCACGATGATCAGGATGCCGCCGCCGGAGCTCTTCTTGCCGCTGCTGCGCCCACGTCCGCCCCAGGCCATGGTGCGCAACAGCATGTCGCACACCAGCGCGATCAGGCCCACGGTGACGCCGACCACCACCATGTAACGCGTGTCGAGATTGGCGAGATGGGCCATCTCGTGCGCCACCACGCCCTGCAGCTCGTCGCGGTTGAGCGTGTCGATCAGCCCGCGCGTGACGGCGATGGTGCCATGGCCCACTTTGTTGCCGGTGGCGAAGGCGTTCAGCGCATCGGTCTCCAGCACCATCACCTTGGGCATCGGCACGCCCGAAGCGATCGAGATCTCCTCGACCACGTTGTAGAGCTGCGGGGCGTCGGCTTTCCCGATTTCCTTGGCGCCGGACATGGCCAGCACCATCTTGTCGCCGACCGCGAGCGACAGCGCGCTCCAGCCGATGCTGACGACGGCCATCAGTCCGGCCGCTGCGACACCCGCCGGGCTCACCAGCGGCAGGGCGCCGGAGGCTTCGCCCTCGAGCAGCCAGCCGATGCCGTAGCCCACCGCCGCCGCCAGTGCCGTCAGGATTGCCAGCAGCAACAGCGTGTTGCGCCGGTTCTGCTTCTGCGCGGCGACGAAGTCGGTGGTGGCGCTCATGCCTCTCTGCCCGGGCGCCCCTAGCGCAGCGCGACCTTGGGCACTTCGCGCTCGGTCTCGGGCATGTTGAAGAGATCCATTGGCCCGAAGCCCAGCGAGGCCGCGGCCAGCACCGCCGGGAAGCTCTGGCGGCGGACGTTATAGGCGTTGACCGAGTCGTTGTAGAACTGGCGCGCGAAGGCGATCTTGTTCTCGGTGGTGGTCAGCTCCTCCTGGAGCTGCTTGACGTTGTCGTTGGCCTTGAGCTGCGGGTAGTTCTCCATCAGGGCGAACAGGCCGCGCGTGGCCTGCGTCAGCGCCGCCTCGGCGGGCCCGGCCTGCGCCGGGCCGCTGGCCGCCACGGCGTTGTTGCGCGCCTGGACGATCCTGGTGAGGGTCTCCTGCTCGTAGCCCATGGCGTCCTTCACCACCTGCACCAGGTTGGGAATGAGATCGTGGCGGCGCTTCAGCTGAACGTCGATCTGGCTCCACGCGGTCTGCCCCTGGTTCCGGCTGCCGACCAGGCCGTTGTAGACGGCGATCAGCCACAGGCCGATGGCTACGAGAACGCCTAGGACGATCCAAAAGCTCATCAGACTGGCTCCCTCTCGGCATGCTTGGCCGCGGCCGCCAGTCTAGTCATGATTGTGGCAATCCGGGAGGACTAACGATGGATATCTCAGCCCTGCTGAAAACCTTTTGCTCCGCCGTCGAACGCCGCGATGGCAAGGGCTTCGCCAGCCTGTTCACCGAGGATGGCGTCTACCACGACGTCTTCTACGGCGACTTCAAGGGTCCCGCGAAGATCGCCGAGATGATCGACGACTGGTTTTATCGCACCGCCGAAGAGTTCCGTTGGGAAATGCACCGGCCGGTGAGCGATGGCAAGATGCTCTACGCCTATTATACCTTCAGCTACGTCTCGAAACTGCCGGAGGCCAAGGGCAGGCGCGTGGGCTTCGAGGGTTGCTCGATGATGACCTTGCGCGACGGCAAGATCGCCGACTACCGCGAGGTCGCCAATGTCGGGCCGGCCTTCGTCGAGCTGGGCTTCGCGCCAGAACGCACCGCCAAGATTCTGGCCAAGGAAGGCGCCCACCTGAAGAAACAGCCGGAGTGGAAGCGGCACCTGGCCTGACGTCAGCCGCCGACTTCAGCCGCCGAATTCAGCCGTTGTAGGCGCGGCCGCCGCGGTCGCGCAGCCAGAGCCGGATCAGCAGGCGCTTGCGAGCGGCGTCCGGCCAGTCGCGGAACCTGGTGCGCTTGTGGCCGAGCGCGCGGTTGTCGATCAGCTGCATCTGGCCCGGCTCGAAATGGAACTCAGCGGCCATGCCCGGTGCGTTCAGGATCGCCTCGAAAGCTTCCATGGCTGCCAACCCTTCCGGGTCGAGGTCGACGCCGGCCAGCTTATAACCGTTCTTCACCTGGAAGCGCGACAGCCGGGCGATCAGGCGGCCCTCTTCGCTCTCCAGCATGGGATGCCAGGTCGTCATGACGTCGTCGGGCGCATGCTCGCGCTGGCGATCGAAGTAGAAGGGCTGGAAGAGCCGCGGCAGCAGATCGGGATGACGCCTGCGCATCTCCTCGTGCGCGGTGGCGAAGCTCACGATGCCGCTCACGCCGCCTTCCATGGCCGTGCGGATGCAGAACAGGCCGACATAGTGCGGCGGCACGTTGTTGTAGCTGTTGTCGGTATGGAAGTTCTGCTCGTAGTTGGTGACGTCGGGCCGCACGCCGTTGCCGGGTGGTTTGCCGAGATCGGTGACGTCATAGATCGAGGTGCCGTCCCATTTCTGGGCGACCGGGCGGGCGACCAGCGACGCCAGCAACCACCACACGGCTTTCGCACCGTCCTGCGACCAGCGATCGACGGGCAGACGGTCGACGATGGCGAAGCCTGGCCCGTCGTCGATGGTGCGCTTCACCTCGCGCATGAATTCGCGCGAGGCCTTTAGGGCGAAATCATCGGGGCGCAGGACGAGGAGCGGCAGCGGATCGCGGTCGAGCGCCGCCACGACCGCGTCGAGTTCCGTCACCACCTCGCCCGGAACGGCGAGGCGTCCGGCCGTTGCCGGCAGCGTGTCTCCGCGCCAGAGCAAGCGACTCAGGGCGGCAGTGGCCATGTTCAGTCGCGCAGCAGCTCGTTGATCGAGGTCTTCGACCGCGTGCGCTCGTCGACCGTCTTCACGATCACGGCGCAATAGGTCGAGGGCCGGTCCGGACCGCCGCCGATGTTGCCGGGCACCACCACCGAATAGGGCGGCACCTTGCCGACATGGATCTGGCCGGTGGCGCGATCAACCACTTTCGTTGTGGCGCTGATGAACACGCCCATGGAGAGCACTGCGCCGGTGCCGACGATCACGCCTTCGACGACCTCGGAGCGCGCACCGATGAAGCAATTGTCCTCGATGATCACCGGGTTGGCCTGCAGCGGTTCGAGCACGCCGCCGATGCCGACGCCACCCGAGAGGTGGCAGTTCTTGCCGATCTGGGCGCACGAGCCGACGGTCGCCCAGGTGTCGACCATGGTGTTGGTATCGACATAGGCGCCGAGGTTCACGAACGACGGCATCAGCACGACCGAGGGCGCGATGTAGGAGCCGCGGCGCACGATCGATCCCGGCACGGCGCGGAAGCCCGCCTTGGCGAAACGCGCGGCATCCCAGCCCGTGGTCTTGAGCGGCACCTTGTCGAACCACGGCGCGGCGCCGAGGCCGGGGAACGACGCACCGCCGTCCATCGGCACCGAATCGGTGAGGCGGAAGGAGAGCAGCACGGCCTTCTTCAGCCACTGGTTCACGACCCATTCGTCGCCGAACTTCTGGGCAGTGCGGAAGCTGCCGTCGTCGAGGCCGGCAATCGCCGCCTCGACCGCATCGCGGACGGGTCCCTTGGTGGCGCTGTTGATGCCGTCGCGCTTTTCCCACGCCGCATCGATGGTGGCCTGTAGCTGCTTGCTCATTGTTCCCTCGGAAATCTGCCGCGGGACCTTATATGCTGGTCCCGATGGCCTTCAAGCTTCCTGAATCTGTGCTGGTCGTGGTCCACACGCCGCGTCTCGACGTGTTGCTGCTGGAAAGGGCGACCGGCGGCCTGTGGCAGTCGGTGACCGGCTCGCGCGAACCCGACGACCCCGACCTCGAGGCCACGGCGCGGCGCGAACTCCTCGAGGAGACTGGCCTGTCGATGGGCACGCTCATCGACTGGCGGCTCGTCAACCGCTACGAGATCTGGGCGCAGTGGCGGGCGCGCTACGCGCCCGACGTCACTCACAATGTCGAGCACGTCTTCGGCTTCACCGTCGCCCAGCAGACCGTGGCGACCCTCGATCCCGCCGAACACGTCGCCCAGCTCTGGCTGCCCTGGCAGGACGCCATGAAGAAGGTCTTTTCGCCGACGAACCGCGACGCGATCGGGCAATTGCCGCAGCGCACCCTGCGTTGACATGTGATGCGCATGTGAATATCTTTTTTGCATGTCCACGATGATCCAGATCCGAAACGTGCCCGACACGCTGCATCGCCGGCTCAAGTCGCGCGCGGCGCTGGCGGGGATGTCGTTGTCCGACTACCTGCTGCAGCAGATTCGTGAAGTGGCGGAACGCCCGACTCTCGAGGAAATGCGCGCACGACTCGAGCGACGCTCGCCGGTCGTGGTTTCGGTCGATCCCGTCCGTGCCATCCGCGCGGAGCGCGATAGTCGGTGATCGTTGTCGATGCGTCGGCAATGGTCGCGCTTCTGTTGCGCACGCCGGCGGCGGCGGCGATCGAGGCACGCCTGTTCGCCAGCCCGCAGACGTTGCACGCGCCCGAACTGATCGACGTCG
>MEMN01000050.1:23438-23919 GCA_001767945.1 Alphaproteobacteria bacterium RIFCSPHIGHO2_12_FULL_66_14
CGATGCGGTTTATCTGGCCTTGGCCGAATCGCTCGGTGCCGCGCTGCTGACCGATGATCATCGCTTCGTCACGGCGGCTCGGCGACATTCCTCGGTGGAAATCCTGTGAGGGAAGACGTAATGCCCCAGCCGGCCGAGTCGCTCCGCGAAGCCCCGAAGCTCGGCCAGTTCGGCTGGGCCCTGTTCGATTGGGCCAACCAGCCCTTCTTCACCATCATCACCACCTTCATCTTCGCGCCCTACTTCGCCAACGTGCTGGTGGGCGATCCGGTGAAGGGCCAGTCGGCCTGGGCCTTCACGCAATCGGCGTCGGGCATCCTGATCGCACTGATGAGCCCCTTCCTCGGCGCCATGGCCGACGCTGGCGGGCGGCGCAAACCCTACATCTTCGCCTTCCAGCTCCTGCTCGCGGCGGGCTGCGCCGGTCTCTGGTTCGCCTATCCCAACCGGCCCGACCTGATCCTGCCGATCAGCTGGGCGG
>MEMN01000051.1:0-199 GCA_001767945.1 Alphaproteobacteria bacterium RIFCSPHIGHO2_12_FULL_66_14
CGTGGCGATGTTCCAGGCGAAGGTGCGCAGCCAGGGAACGCCCCAGGCATAGAGAGGCAGAAAGAGCGTGCGGCCTCCGATGTAGGTCAGCGCGCCCACGGCGCTCATGACGCCGCTCCGGTCCAGGAGGTGGGCCATCAGCACGGCGGCCACGAAGACGGGAAACGTCTCGAGAAAATTCCGCTGCGCGCGATCGAGC
>MEMN01000051.1:239-4395 GCA_001767945.1 Alphaproteobacteria bacterium RIFCSPHIGHO2_12_FULL_66_14
GGCCCACGGTATAGCGGTTTCCCACCTGGGCCTTGAAGCTGAAGGAGGCCGCGGTGAGGTGCACGAGCGCGAGCACCATGGCGGCATAAAGACAGCCCATCTCGACCGACATGCGTGCTCTCCGTTGATTGCCCGGCGCCTTGCGGACCTTCTAGTCGCCGTAGATCGCGCTTTCGAAGGCGTAGAACAGCGGCAGCGCCTTGGTGTCGGCGAAGGGCAGGATTTGCGTAACGTAGACTCCGCCCACGCCCTTCTTCTGGTCGATCCAGAAATAGGTGTTGGCGAGGCCGGCCCAGGCGAGGCTGCCCGCCGAGCGCCCGGTCGGGGCCGCGGCATTGTTGATCATGAACGAGAGGCCCCACTGCTTGTCGATGCCGGGGAGGAATTAGGCATCGTTCGACAGCGGCGGCGCCACGGTCCTGAGCAGGGCGACCTTGGTGGCACCCATGGCGTTCTTCGACATCAGGGCCACCGTCTCGGGCTTCAGCACGGCCCGGCCGCGGTCCGACCGGCCTTCGTTCAGCATCATGCGCACGAACCTGAGATAGTCGCCGGCCGTGGAGTAGAGGCCGCCGCCACCCATCTCGAACTCGGGTTGCTGCGGCAGCTCGAGTACGAGGTCCGGCGCCAGGGCGCCGTCGGGACCGCGGTGATGGATCTTGGCCAGGCGCTCGCGCATCGTGGGCGTGATGAAGAAGCCCGTGCTGTCCATGCCGAGCGGGCCCAGCAACTCGTCGCGGAAATACTGGCCGAGCGTCTTGCCGCTTGCGGCCTCGACCATCTTGCCGGCCCAGTCGATGTTGATGCCGTAGTCCCAGCGTTCGCCGGGGTCGAACAGCAGCGGCGTGGTCAGCGCCTTGTTCTCGCAGCCGGTGATGCCGGGCACGCCCATCGCCTGCTGGTACTTGCCGATGTCGGCATTCCAGATCTCGTAGCAGAAGCCGGCGGTGTGGGTGAGCAGATGGCGCAGCGTGATGTCGCGCTTGGGCTTGCGGGTCCTCGGCTTGCCCGCCGCGTCGAAGCCCTCGAGCACGCCGACCTCGCCGAGATAGGGAAGCACCGTCTTGGCCGGCGCATCGAGCGAGAGCTTGCCGCGCTCGACCTGCTGCATGGCGGCAGCTCCCGTGATCGCCTTGGTCATGGAGGCGATCCAGGCCACGGTGTCGGGCGTCATGTCCGCTGTCTCGCCCAGCACACGCTTGCCGAAGGCTGCCTCGTAGGTCTGGCCCTTGGCGTCCGTCGCCACCGCGACCACGCCGGGCACGTCGCCTCTGCTCACGCCATCCTTCAGGACCTTGTCAGCTGCTGCTTTCATGACGCCCCTCCTGGTTGTCCGTATTATTGATTCAGGACAGGCTAGCGCGTGGATCCGACGGCGTCATGTGGGTCGCATGTCCCGCCGGCTGACGGCCCAAAGCGCGAAGGCGTAGGCGATCGCGACTTCGTCGAGCCGGTCGAAGCGCCCCGACGATCCGCCGTGACCTGCCCCCATGTTCGTTCGCAGAATGACCGGCCCGCCCGATGTCATGGTGGCGCGCAGGCGGGCGATCCATTTCGCGGGCTCCCAGTAGGTGACGCGCGGGTCGGTGAGACCCGCCATCGCGAGGATCGCCGGATAGTCCTTGGCGGCGACGTTGTCGTAGGGCGAGTACGAGAGGATATGGCGGAACGCCGCTTCGTCGGTGATCGGATTGCCCCATTCGGGCCACTCGGGTGGCGTCAATGGCAGCTTGTCGTCCAGCATGGTGTTGAGTACGTCGACGAAGGGCACTTCGGCCACGATTCCCGCAAAGAGGTCGCCGGCCCGGTTGGCGATCGCGCCCATCAGCATGCCGCCGGCGCTGCCGCCGTGGCCGACGATGCGCTTCATGGAGGTGTACTTCCCGGCGATGAGCGCACGGCCCGCAGCGGCGAAATCATCGAACGTGTTCGTCTTCTTCGCGAGCTTGCCGTCGAGATACCATGCCCAGCCCTTGTCCGAGCCGCCCCGGATATGGGCGATGGCATAGACGAAGCCGCGATCGACCAGCGACAGGCGATTGGCCGAGAAGGAGGCCGGCATCGCCATGCCATAGGAGCCGTAGCCGTAGAGCAGGAGGGGTGCGCTGCCGTCGCGGACGAGGTCGCGGCGATGAAGGATCGATACCGGGACCTCGGCACCGTCGTGGGATACGGCCATGATCCGCGTCGTGGCATAGGCGGCGGGATCGTGACCGGAGGGAATCTCCTGGCGCTTCCGCAAGGTGCGTTCGCGACTCGCCATATCGTAGTCGTAGACCTCGGCTGGCGTCGTCATCGACGAGTAGGCAAAGCGCAAGGTCGTGGTGTCGAACTCGAAGCCGCCGACCATGTCGAGCGCGTAGGCGGCCTCCTCGAAGGCGATGACGTGCTCGCCGCCGCTGCCGAGGTCGCGGATCACGATCGAGGGCAGGGCGTCAGCCCGCTCCAGCCGGACCAGATGGCCCGCGTATAGCTCCATGCCGAGGATATAGACCCCGCGACGATGCGGGATCAGCTCCCGCCAATGAGCCCGGCCGGGCGACGTCAAGGACGTGGTGAGGGGTGCGGTGACGATACGGAAATCGATGGCGTCGCCGTCGTTGGTGAGGATGAAGAGCTCCTCGCCACGGTCGGCAACGCTGTAGCGTACGCCTTTCTCCCGTGGCGCGATCAGGCGCGGCACCGCATCCGGCACGGCGAGATCGATCAGGCTTTGCTCGGACGTGTCGTGGTCGCCGACGGCGATGATGCAGAAGCGGCCGCTGGCGCTTTCCTGGATACGCGTGAACCAGCCGATGTCCTTCTCTTCGTAGACGAGAACATCGTCGGTTTGCGCGGTGCCGAGCCGGTGCCGGTAGACTTTCAGCGGGCGATGATTGTCGTCGACCTGGATGTAGAAGAAGAACGTCGAGTCGAGGCCCCAGACGACTCTGCCGCTGGTTTGGGCCAGGGTGTCCGGCAGATCTTCGGCCGTGTCCCAGCGGCGGACCCGGATGGTGAAGAATTCCGACCCACGCAGGTCGGCACTCCAGGCTTCGAGCCGGTGGTCTGGCGAATGCCGGGTGCCGCCGAATTTGAAGTAGTCGGATGTCTTCGCCAGCGCGTCGCCGTCGAGAAGGGCTTGAACGTCGCCGCCCGCCCGCGGCGACCGGCCGATCAGCTGGTGCTGGCCGCCCTCGCGAAATCTCCACAGGTAGGCGAAAGGTCCGTCCGGCGTCGGAACACCGGAATCATCTTCCTTGATGCGGCCGCGCATTTCCGCGACCAGTGTCTTCTGCAGCGCTTGCGTCGGCGCCAGGAACTCTTCGGCGTAACGATTCTCGGCTTCGAGATAGGCGCGGATGTCCGGATCGAGAAGCGAGGGGTCGCGCAGCACCTGCTGCCACTTATCGTCCTTCAGCCAGGCATAGTCGTCGGTGACGGTGATCCCATGCAGCGTGCGCCGCGACGGACGTCGCGGCGCTACGGGCGGCTCGCTCATCGGGCGCTCAGGCGTAATTGTCGCGCGCCTTGCCGTTGGCGCCCTTCGCCGGCGCTTTCACTTCAGGCTTGGCGGCAGCCTTACCAGGCTTGGCCCGCAGCATCTTGCGCATGACGGCACCCTGCGTGTCCCACCAGTCGGCGAGGATGCGGACGTCCCAGCCGATGCAGAAGTGTTTTACGCCCATCTCGAGATAGCGCCCGGCCTGGGCGGGATCGCGCAGCTCGACGCGCGGGTGCAGGCCCTTCTTCAGCGCCATCTGGATGGTCCTGGTCTCGGCCGCCAGCACGTCGGGATGGCCATACTGGCCGGTCTTGCCGATGCTCATCGAGAAATCGGAGGCGCCGAACTGCACCATGTCGATGCCCGGCACCGAGAGGATGGCGTCGAGATCGTCCACACACGATTTCTTCTCGACCATGATGGCGATCACGACCTCGTTCAGCGCATCGACGTAGGCGGGCGTGCCGCCCGTGCGCACCGTGCCCACGTCGCGCCGCATGCCGACGCCCAGCCGTCCGCGGCCGCGCACGCCCTTGACCATGGTGGTCTCGGCGCGCACCGCGTCGACCGCGGCCTTGGCGTCCTCGACGGTGCGGATATCGGCGAACAGCACGCTCTGGAAGCCCGAGCCGATCGCCCGCATCGCCTGATGGGTGTACTGGGTCTGCTCGA
>MEMN01000051.1:4498-6385 GCA_001767945.1 Alphaproteobacteria bacterium RIFCSPHIGHO2_12_FULL_66_14
GTGGGCTTGCCGGCGTTGAGACGTTCACGAAGCGGATTGCGGTGCATGTTGTTTCCCCCTGGGGTCCGGTTCGGTCTAGTCTGACACCTTGTGTAGGGGGAGTGCCATGTTTCCGACGCGGGATAGTCTGACAATCTGCTTTGCGCATGCGGCATACCGGATGAAGGACCGGTTCGAGCTGCGCAAGACAGGCATCAAATGCTTCGAGGTTCGCGCCTACGACGATCTGGTAAAGCGCATCGGCGAGGCCGATGTCGTGCTCGCTTCCGGCATGTGGAAGAACGACCTGATCCCGCATGCCGGCAAGCTGAAATTCATCCAGTCGATCAGCTCCGGAATGGACCAGTATTCCAGGGAACTACTGGGCGCCAAGGGCATCCGCCTGGCCAGTGCCGCCGGCGTCAATGCCCGCGCCGTGGCCGAGCACGCCATCGCGCTGATCCTGGCCATCGCCCGGCGCCTGCCCGAGGCGCGCGACAACCAGCACAAGAAGACCTGGCGCGGCATGATCGGCGACCTCGCCCAGCGCGAGGACGAACTCGGCGGCAAGACGCTGCTGGTCGTCGGCATGGGCCGCATCGGCAGCCATCTCGCCAAGCTCGCCAAGGCCTTCGACATGAAGGTGATCGGCATCCGCCGCGATCCCAAGGCCGGCGCCAACGGCGCCGATACGATCCACGGCATGGCCGATCTGGTCGGGCTCATGCCCGAAGCGGATTTCGTGGCGCTCACCTGTGCGTTGACGCCCGAGACGACGGGTCTGATGAGTGCGGCAGCTTTCGCCGCCATGAAGCCGTCATCGGTGCTCGTCAATGTGGCGCGCGGCAAGGTGGCCGACGAGGCGGCGCTGATCGCCACCATGAAGGCTGGCAGGATCTGGGCGGCGGCGCTCGACGTCACGGCCGATGAGCCGTTGCCGACCGACTCGCCGCTGTGGTCGATGCCCAATGTCTTCATCACGCCGCACACGGCCGGCGAGACGCGCGCCTACGAGGACAATGTGCTCGATATCCTGATGGAGAATCTCGACCGCCTATGGCGGGACGAGAAGTCGCTCCGCAACCAGGTGCTCTAGACCCGCCTACTTCTTCTCGTCGTCCTTCTTGGGGGCGGGCTTCTCGCCGAGCTTGGGCTCGTCGTTCTTGTCGATATCGGTCGGCTTGGCGACCGGCTGGATGGCGGGCGTTGGCGGCTGCGGCACAGCGATCTTCGGCTCGGCTGGGGTCGGCGGCTGGACGGCTGGAGCGGTAACCGGTGCCGGTCGTTGCGGAGTCACGGCCGCACCTTTGTCCGGTGCCTTGTTGCCGGTCGGCGGTGGCGTCCGGATCTCGGTCGGACGGGGTGCGGCCGGTGCGGGCTGAGTCTGCGGCGGTGCTGCGGCCTTCGGTGCTTCGGGTTTCGCCGGCTCGGCGGGCGTCGCCCGCTGGGCAGGTGTCGCGACCGGCGCGCTCGGCGTCTTGTTGTCATTCGCCGCCGGTGCCTTGGCTTCGGGCGTGGCAGGAGCGGGCTTGGCCGGAGCCTTGTTATCATCCTTCAGGACCGGCGGCGCGGCGCCGGTGCGTGGCATCAGGGGCGGCGCGGTGACCTTGCCCTGCGTGGAGCCCGTCGCACTGCCGGTCGCGTTGATCGTGGCGGCCGGCGTGTTGGGTGCCGTTGCAAGCTTGGGACCCGGTGCCGTGGGCTTCGTCGTCGCCGTGGGCTTGGCGAGTGTCGGCATGTCGGCGACGGCCGTCTTGGCAACCGGCAGGTTGGCATTGGCGCCGATCTTGGCCTGGGCGTCCGCCTTGGCCTTCGGGTCGGCAACAGGTGCCGGGGTTGCGGCCTTCGGGTCCGGAGCCTTGGGAGCGGGCGTCGTGGGATCGGCCGTCTTGGCAGCCGGCGTCGTGG
>MEMN01000051.1:6392-14517 GCA_001767945.1 Alphaproteobacteria bacterium RIFCSPHIGHO2_12_FULL_66_14
CGAGACTTGCAGGGCGGCGCGGGCGACGGGCTGCGAACTCACGAACACAGCAGACGGCACGACCGTGGCGAACCGCTGGTTCACCATCACCGAGTTTTGCCCGGCAATATAGGCTTCGCGGCGTTGCGCACGCTGCCAGCGCTCTTCGATGGCCTGCTCCTCGACCTGGTTGGAGCTGTTGAGACGGGCGTAGTAGGCGCGGTCGGTGCTGTAGGACGGCACATAGGCCTCGCGCGGTCCCAACGGAAACCAGCCGACGGGCGCGTTGTTCTGGGCACCGAGCGACGCGTTGCCGCCAAGCAGGGCCTGGATGAGTTGGATCCCGCCGATGAAGTCCACCAGCGCCGGCGCATAGACCGGCTGCGCCTCGCGTTGCGGCGGCACCCAGACCCATTGATTGTTGCGGTTTGCCCAGCGGCCGTAGTGCGAGGGGGCGTAACCCCAGGGCTGGTCATCGACCCAGGTCCAGCCCCACGGCTTTACATACGACCAGTGACCTTCCTTGTAAGGCTGCCATCCCGACGGCACGGAGCGCGGCGTCCAGACGTTGCCGTACTGGCTGTCGTTGCTCCAGCTGCCGTAGCTGTTGAGGTCCTCATAGCCGGTGATGCCTGCCGACAGATATTGCGTCGGCACGTCGTAGTTGATCTGGCGATCGCGCGCGGCCCAATAGGCTGGCTGTGCCGGCGGTGCGGTATTGAGAGTGCGCACTTGCAGGGTGCCGGTATCACCGTAGATCTCGCCGACCTGCCCCGGATTGATCGTCACGGTCCGGCCGTTGAGGCTCTGCATCCGTGCGGCACCCGAGCGCACGCCGAGACGCGTCGCATCCTGGGTCGAGCCGGCTTCGACGTAGTAGTCACCCTGCTGGCGCAGGCTGACCGTGCCGCGCGGCGTCACGACCTGGTAGGGCGTGTTGGGGTTCAAATAGAAGGTCTTGATGTCGACGCGACCCTGGCCGACCTGCAGGCGGGTCTGCCTGTCGTCGACCTCGAGCAGGTTGAGCTGGGTGCTGCCGTCCATGCGTACACGGGTGCCCGCGACGGAGATCTCGCTGCGGGCGTTGGGCTCGGTCCAGATCGAATCGCCCGAGGTCAGTGGCGTGTTGATGACGGCCGGGCTCCAGCCCACCTGCTCGTCGTCATGGAAGGAAACGGTGCCTTCGGTGTAGGCGAGGCGCCCGGCCTGCGACGGCGGCTCGTTCAGGGCATAGGCAGCGCCGGTGAAAGCGACGACGCCCGCGGCCGCGCAAAGCGCGACGCGAAAAGATTGACCCATGCCATTGCTCCTCGATAGGCTCGCGCGCCTGTCATCCGACGAGGCGCGCCAACCAGAACAACGCTGGTGCGATGTTGCGGTTCCTCGACCGGGACCAAATGCCGTCGCAATCGAGCACAAGGGAGATAATCATGGCCGCAGACCCCAACCGCGTGATCGTCACCGGCGAGAATCCCTTCATTCGCCTCAGTGAGAAGGACGGCGATCCCAACTCCACGGAGGCCAGCTTCTGGCGCATCCTGTTCTGCCCGGCCGGGCCGGGCCACGTGCTCTACCTCAAGAGCGAGCTGACGCACGGCCATTGGCGCATCTATTCCGACAACATCGCCATGGCGCGCTGGCTGCAGCAGACCGTGCAGGGCATGCTCAATCCCGAACTCAAGGACCTCTCGATCGGCGTGATCGACGCCGAATTCACCCGCTCGGGCGATCCGCGCTATTTCTGGACCGAGCATGTTTCCGCGGCCGATTCCGAGGTGGCGCTCACCTGGTACGACATCGGCGATCCACTGCTGATCCACACCAATCCTAACGAGGCGCCGAACCCGCGTCCCTACGGCGTCTGCACCGTGCTGGTGCCGGCACTCGGCGCGCGGCTCACCGTGGACGGCACGCAGGCCAAGGGCCTGCCGTGGAAGCGCGAACGCGAAGGCCGTCCCTTCAGCACCTGCGCGCTGGCCTTCTCGGAAAGCTGGACCGAGGCGCGCTAGCCTTTTAGGTCGAACGCGCGCGCAAGCTGGGTGTAGCTCTCGCGGCGCACTTCCTCGTCGTGCGTCCAGGTGACGACGGCCATTTCCTGGACGCCGACCTCTGCCGCCAGGTCGCGAATCCGTGCCGCGACCTCCGGGCCGGTGCCGACGAACGAATCCTTGCGGAACTGCTCCATGCGCGCCTGCTCGTGGACGGTGAGCGGCGCTGCCGCCGCGACGTCGGGCGCCTCCAGCGGCACGAGGATTCCCTTGTCGCGGTTGATGCGGGAGAGCGCCCGCGAAGTGAAGTGATACTGCGCCTGGTCCATCGTCTCGGCGGCCAGCGCCCAGACGCAGAGGCCGGCGTGCGGCTCGGGATGGCGGGCGCTCGGCCTATAGGTGCGCTGGTAGAGATCGATGGCGCGCTTGCCGCCGGCGCCGTCGCTGAAGAACCAGGCGTAGCAATAGGGCAGGCCGAAGAGCGCGGCGACCTGGGCGCCGTAGTCGGAGCTGCCGAGGATCCAGACTTCGGGCGCTGTCGCGCCTTGCGGGAAGGCTTTCACGGTCGCGAAGGGATGGCGCTCGACCAGGGGCTCGTTGTGCACCCAGGCAATCAGGTCGCGCACGTCGGCGGGAAAATGCTCGGGCCGCTCGTTGGCCGCGGGATTGAGCGCGAAGGCCGTGCGCCCGTCCGAGCCGGGGGCGCGACCGAGGCCCAGGTCGATCCGGCCCGGCGCCAGGGCGTCGAGGACGCGGAAGACCTCGGCCACTTTGAACGGCGCGTAGTGCGGCAGCATGATGCCGGCGCTGCCGACCCGGATGCGCTCCGTGGTGGCGGCGATCGCCGCGATCACGATCTCGGGTGCGGTGCCGACGATGGTCGGGTGGTTGTGGTGTTCCGACACCCAGAAGCGCTGGTAGCCCAGCGCCTCGCAGTGCTTGGCAAGCGCCACGGTGTTGCGGATCGACTGGTCCTGTGGGCGCCCGGCGACGGCGATCGACTGGTCGAGGACGGAAAGACGCGTGAGCTGTGACATCGCGGAAGACGTAGGGCGTTCGCGCTACTCCGGCAAGGTCGCGATCATGTAGAGCGCCTGCAGCGTGGGTGTCGGTCGCTCCTTGGGGCCGAACGCCTTGGTGAAGATCGTGGCGATCTCGCCCGAGCGATAGATGTGGCTGAGCGCCCGATCGACCGCGAGGCGGAAATCGCCGTCACCGCGCCGCAGCGCCAGCGCGAACGGCTCGATGGTGAGCGAGTTGCTGGCCAGCAGGATGCGGGCGGCATCGGGATGGCCCTTGATCATGGAGGCGAGCATCGCGCGGCCCGCGAAATAGGCTGCGATCCGGCCCTTCTCGAGGGCGATCATCGCCTCCTCGAACGTCTTGAACGCCACGATCTCGGCATTGATGTGGAGTGCCGCCAGCGACTTCCGCGTTATCTCCTCGGTCAGTGTGCCGGCGGCGACACCGACCTTCTTGCCGGCGAGCAGCTTGAGATCCTGCGGCCCGTCGTTGCGGATCGCGAAGGTGGCGCCGTCGACGAAGGTCGGAACGGAGAAATCGACAACCGCGCGCCGGTCCAGAGTCTGGGTGAGCGAGTCGCAGATCAGGTCGGCCTTGTTCTGCGTGATCGCGTCGAGGCGGTTGGCCGTGGTCACCGGGACATAGGCCACCTTCAGGTCGGGAATCTTGAGTTGCTGGGCGATGTCCTTGGCCACCGCCTGGCAGAGGTCGATCATGAAGCCGGCAGGCTGGCCGGCAGGCGTCTTGTAGGCGAACGGATGGGCATCCTCGCGATAGGCCAGGCGCAGGGTCTTGTTTTGGCGGATGTCGTCGAGCGTGCCTGCCAGGGCGTCGCCTCCGAGGACGGCACCCATCGCCAGCGCCAAAATGCCGAGCTTCTTCGATATCGCGTTCATGATTCCCGCCCTCGATTGGTCCATCCTGCGATGGACGGGAAACAATCCGATATCCGGACCGTTGTGACCACTGGAATTACAGGAGGCGCGTCATGGCCCGCAACAAGTCCCGTGTCGTCGGCATCGACCACATTTCCGTCCGGGTGAGCGACTACGAGAAATCCAAGGCCTTCTACGCCAGGCTGTTCGCTTTCCTGGGCTTCGAGCTGTCGGACGACTACGGCACCACCATCGGCTGGACCAACGGGCGGACCCGGTACTGGATCGCGCCGGCCGAGGGTCGCAAGACCCATCGCATCGGCGACGTCGGCCTCCACCACTATGCCTTCGAGTTGCGCAGCCGGAAGGACGTCGATGCCCTGCAGGGCTTTCTGGAGAAGGAGCGGGTGCGGATCGTCGATCCGGCAGCCGAGTACTACGACGACTATTACGCCGTCTTCTTCCTCGACCCGGATGGGCTCAAGCTCGAGGGGATGAAGTATGGTGAACTGGCGGCGAGGCGGACGCGCAGGCCCTCGAAAAAGAAGAGTTGAACCGCGCTAAGGCCTCGCTTGTCGCCCGCTGCCGTGGGCGCCAAACTCCGCGCCGTTTTAGTGATTGGAGGACCAGCATGTCGATCGCCGCCACCCCGCTCAAGCCACAGCCCCAACCCGCCGGCACCTATCGTCCCAAAGGCATGCTGATCGGCGGCAAGTGGGTCGGCAGCGCGTCGGGCGCGCGCATCGCCGTCGAGAACCCGGGCAAGCGCACGGCCGTGGCCGAAGTGCCGCGTGCCGCAGCGGCCGACGTCGACGCTGCCGTCACCGCGGCAGACAAGGCATTCCCCGCCTGGAAGGGCGTCGTACCGCGCGAGCGCGGCAAGCTCCTGCTCAAGATCGCCGAGGCGCTGGAGGCGCGCGTCGAGGAAATGGCGCGCACCATCGCGCTCGAGACCGGCAATGCGCTCAGGACCCAGGCGCGCGGCGAGGCCAGGATGGCCGCCGATATCTTCCGTTATTTCGGCGGCCTCGCCTCGGAGCTGAAGGGCGAGACCGTACCGCTCGGCGAGCAGGTGCTCTCCTATACCCGCCGCGAGCCGCTCGGCATTGTGGGCGCCATCATCCCGTGGAATGCGCCGGTCATGCTGGGGGCGCTCAAGATCGCGCCGGCGCTCTGCGCCGGCAACGTGCTGGTCTTGAAGGCGGCGGAAGATGCACCCCTGGGCGTCCTTCTGATGGCCGACGTCTGCCAGGAGTTCCTGCCGCCGGGCGTCTTGAATGTGATCACCGGCTACGGCGAGGAGTGCGGCGGGGCGCTCGCAAATCACCCGAAGATCGCCAAGCTCTCCTTCACCGGCTCGACCGAGGTCGGCAAGGTGATCATGCGGGCCGCCGCCGAGCGCATCGTGCCGGTGTCGCTGGAACTGGGCGGCAAGAGCCCGTCGCTCGTCTATCCTGACGCCGACGAGGACTGGGCGGTCGACGGCATCATCAACGCCATGCGCTTCACGCGGCAAAGCCAGAGCTGCACGGCGGGCTCGCGCCTGTTCCTGCACGAGGACATCTTCGATTCGTTCCTCGCGAAGCTCGAGAAGAAGACGACGGCGTTGAAAATCGGCGATCCGCTCGACGAGGCCTCCGACATCGGAACCATCATCAACAACAAGCAGTTCACCAAGGTCTGCAAGTACGTGGAGGAGGGGCTGAAGCGTTCCGACGCCAAGCTGGTGTTCGGCGGCCTGCCGCCCAAGACCGGCCCGCTCAGTGAGGGTTACTTCACTTTCCCGACCGTGTTCGCCGACCGTTCGAACGACTGGCGTCTGGCGCGGGAAGAAATCTTCGGGCCGGTGCTGGTGGCGATCCGTTGGAGCGACGAGGCCGAGGCGATCCGCATGGCCAACGACAGCCACTACGGCCTCGCGGCCTATGTCTGGACGCACGACATCGGCCGTGGGTTGCGCGCGGCGCATGCGATCGAGTCCGGCTGGGTGCAGGTCAACCAGGGCGGCGGCCAGACGCCCGGCATGTCGTACGGCGGCTACAAGCAGAGCGGCCTCGGCCGCGAATTCTCGCTCGAGGGCATGCTCGACAGCTTCACCCAGCGCAAGAGCGTGACGGTGAACCTCGCCGTCTAGCTAGACTGGCTACAGGCGCAGCTTCGCCCGGGCGAGCCGCGCCTGGTCCTCCGGGCTGAAGGCCATGATTTTGCGGGCCTTCTGGTCGAACTTCATGCCCACGGCCTCGGCGCACGCGGCAAGCGTGCCGGTCTCGGCTTCGAACAGGAAGTGGGTGAAGATCAATACCTTGCTGGTGAAGGCGGCAAGGCCGCTCTTCACCACGACGAGGTCGCCGGCCCGCAGCGGGCGGCGGTAGTGGTTCAGCATCTCGACCACGACAGAGCCTTCCTGGCGCTCCTGCATGGCGGAGCGGTCGAAACCGAGGTGGTTCCACAGCACCGGCGCGCCGTCGGAGTAGCGGCCGAACTGGTGGCGCGGCAGAAACTCGCCGCGCTCGTCGCATTCGTCGGGCGTGATCACGGTGCGCCCGACGTCGATCAGCCCCGTTGCCGGCGCCGCGTCGAGCGTGAGATCGGGCAGGGTGAGCGTGCCGACGCTGCGCGGCTTCGCCGCTTCCGGCAGCGTCATGCGGGCTGCCTCGGCGCGCGCCCGGAAAGCCGCGGGCCACGGCCGATCGCAAACGATGCGGCGACGAACGGTGGCGGCGATCCCTGCTTCCGCCGGGTTGCGGATTTCGTGATAGGCCACGAGATGGCGTTCGCCGACCTCGACCGGCGCCGAGTGGACTTCGACGGCATCGATGACGCGGAACTCGCGGAGGTAGCGGACGTGATCGTCCGCGGCCGTCACGGCGAGGCCGGCGGCCCGTTGCGCGCGCGGTCCCAAGCCCAGATTAGCGAGCAGATGGGCCGACGCCTCGTGGCCGAACTCGGTGTAAAATTGCACGTTTAGGTGGTCGTTCTCGTCGCACTGCCAAGTGTTCACGGCGGTGCTGAAAGTCGGCTTCAATTCGGGCGTTGGCACGCGAGGCACTCTCTGCTGTCTGTGGATGGCCGCCCAAATGGCCGAAAAAGCCACAGAAATCGACATTTTTCGCGTGTTCCGGGCTTGCGGGAGGACGATTCGTGGATAACCTTGGGCTCGCCAGCGCTGTCCTGGGGCGTCAGGAAGACGCTGGTAAACGAAAAAACGTAAGGGACCCCTCCACTATGGCTACCAAAACCACTGTTCCGACTGTGCCGCTATCCAAGGTCGCGGCCGAACTGGCCGAGAAGACGGGCATGACCAAGAAGGACGCCACCGGCGCCCTCGATGAGTTCATCGGTCTGGTCGTGAAGCACCTCAAGAAGGGCAACAAGGTCCGCGTTACGGGCCTCGGCATCTTCCAGGTTCGCAATCGTCCGGCGCGCATGGGCCGCAACCCGGCCACCGGCGAGGCGATCAAGATCAAGGCGTCGAAGAAGGTTGCCTTCCGCGTCGCCAAGGATCTCAAGGAAGCAGTCTAAGCCGCTTCCGACCGAAGATCGGGCGGGCACCGGCGCAAGCCGGGCCCGCCCTTCTTTTTGTCTGCGCTTCGATTTCCTACGCCGGATCATGGCAGCAGACACAGATCTTGTTGCCGTCGGGATCGCGGAAGTAGGCGCCGTAGTAGTGGGGATGATAGTGCGGCCTCGGGCCCGGCGGTCCATCGTCGCGCCCGCCACCGGCAAGGGCAGCATTGTAGCAGGCATCGACGGCCGCCTGGCTGGGCGCCAGCAACGCCACCATCTGGCCCTTTCCCGGCGTCGCAATGCCGCCGTCGTGCGGAGGGCCGATCAGGAAGAGCGGTCGCGCCGCCGTCGTCGGCATCCAGCCCGCCCAAGGCCGGTCACGCTCGCAAAACTTCAGCGGGTAGTCGAGCGCATCCATTACGCCGGAGTAGAAGGCGAAGGCGCGTTCGAAGTCGGTCACGCCGACATGCACATGCGAGATCATCGAAAAATTCCTTGCCGCGCGCGTCTGCAGAGCGGCATCGATGGCATGGGTTTCGCCGGCACTTTGGAACACTTTGCCGGAGGCATCATGGGCTAGTATAGCCGCCTCTGACGCGCCCCGGCATGGATACATTCGTTCTCCTGAAATTCCTGGCCCTGTTGGCCTTGCCGCCGGCTTCGCTGGCGGTCGGGCTCGTCGTTGCCGGCGTGCTCGCGCTGGTCGGGCTGCGCCGTCTGGCGCGGCTGGCGGCGGCGCTTGCCGTCGCCGAA
>MEMN01000051.1:14545-14736 GCA_001767945.1 Alphaproteobacteria bacterium RIFCSPHIGHO2_12_FULL_66_14
CCGATGCGCTGATGGCGCCGCTGCAGGACGAGGCACGCGCGGCGGCGAAGGCGGCACCCGCCTGCTGCTACGATGCCATCGTGGTCCTGGGCGGCGGCATTGCGCCGGCGGCGCCTCCTTACGTTCCCGAACCCGACCTCACCGAGTCCGCGGATCGCATCTGGCAGGCGGCCCGTCTCTATCACCGCGGC
>MEMN01000051.1:14773-18282 GCA_001767945.1 Alphaproteobacteria bacterium RIFCSPHIGHO2_12_FULL_66_14
GTCGATCAACACCATCGAGAATATCCGGCATGTGCGGACGCTGGTGAAGGACGGCCGCGTGGCGTTGGTGACGTCGGCGGTCCACATGCCGCGGGCGCTGCGGCTGGCGCGCATCGCCGGCCTGGACGTCGCGGCCTTCCCCACCGACTGGCAACCGCCCTCCGAGGTGCGCGCCTCGTGGGAGAATTGGCTCCCCTCGCTGGGCGCTCTGTCGGTTTCGTCCAATGCGCTGTGGGAGATCCTGGCCAATGCCTTCGATCGCCGCGGCGCGAGTCTGGCGCCATGACCGGGTCCGTCACTGGCGCGGCCTGGCGCCTCGACCGCCGTGCCGCGCTGGGCATGGCCCTGGCCGGTCCGTTGCTGATCCCGCTTGCCCGCCGGCCACGTGCCCGGACGCTCGACCGGGTGAGCTTCCACACCGACTGGCGGGCCCAGGCAGAGCATGGCGGCTACTACCAGGCAATCGCCGCCGGTCTGTACGCCAAGGCCGGCATCGCGTGCGACCTGCGCCAGGGTGGCCCCAGCCTCAACATCGGGCAGCTCCTCCTCACCGGCCGCGTCGACATGATCATGTCGAACAGCTTCGAGGCCTTCACCTACGTGCGCGAAGGGGCGCCCTTCTTCACCATCGCCGCGATCTTCCAGAAGGATCCGCAGGTGTTGATCGGCCATCCCGGCTCGGGCTTCGACGGCTTCGACAAGCTCAAGGGACGCACGCTCCTGATCGGCAACGGCGGGCGCGTGACCTACTGGCCCTATCTCAGGAAGAAGTATGGGCTCCGGGACGAGCAGCTCCGGCCCTACACCTTCAACATGGCGCCGTTCCTTGCCGACAAGAATGCCGTCCAGCAGGGCTTCCTCTCGTCCGAGCCCTATTCGATCGCCCAGGCGCTCGGCCGGCCGCCCGAGGTGCTGCTGATCGCCGACGCCGGCTTCAGCGCCTACCAGACCACCATCGCGATCTCGCGCAAGATGGCGGCGGAGAAGAAGGATCTGGTGCAACGCTTCGTCGACGCCACGCTGGAAGGCTGGGCGCAGTATCTCAAGGGTGGCCCGGCGATCGCCGCGGCCAATGCGCTCATCAAGAAAGCCAATCCGGACCAGACCGACGACCGCATCGCCTATGCCATCAAGGTGCTGAACGAACGCGGCATCGTGCTGTCGGGCGATGCACGGAAGGACGGCATCGGCGCCATGAGCACGGGGCGCTGGAAGGATTTCTACGAGTCCATGGCCGCTGTCGATGTGCTGCCCAAGGGGCTGGACGTCGCCCAAGCCTATACGCTGGACTTCGTGAACAAGGGCATCGGGAAACCATAGGGGAAGCGGAAAATGCACCAGGTCAGTGAAGAGCATCGGATGTTGCGTGAGCTGGTGAAGAAGTTCGTGCGCAACGAACTGATGCCACTCGAGAAGAACATCCTGGAGCGTTTTGCCGGCGGCCAGCCGGCGGCGCTCAGCGACGAGGAGAACGCGAGGCTCTTCAAGCAGTGCAAGGATCTCGGCCTGTGGGCGCTCGACGTGCCGGAGGAGGTGGGCGGCGCCAACCTGCCCGCCGTGGCGCTGGTCGGCGTCAACGAGGAGATCGGCTACACCTGCGTGCCCTTCACCTTTCCGCCGGACTCGCCCAACCTGCACATGCTGCTGGCCACGGCCAATCCGGAGCAGCGCAAGAAATACCTCGAACCCTATGCAGCCGGCCTCACCAGTTCGGCCATCGCCATCTCCGAGCCCGGCGCCGGCGGCGATCCGGCGGGCATGAAGACCAAAGCGGTGAAGGACGGCAACGACTGGGTGATCAACGGCCGCAAGATCTGGATCAGCCGCATCGCCAAGGCGGATTTCACCATCGCCATGGCGGTGACCGACACGGCCCTCGGCTCGCGCGGCGGCATCACCGCCTTCCTGATCGACAAGGGCACAAAGGGCCTGGTCGTGGCGCGCGCGATTCCGATGCTGGCCGGCCAGCGCACCTACGAGGTCGTGTTCGAGGATTGCCGCGTGCCGGAGAGCCAGGTGCTGGGCAAGGTCGGCGCCGGCTTCGCGCCGATGCAGCTCCGCCTCACCGTGCGCCGCCTGCAGATGGGCGCCTGGTGCACCGGCATGGCGCAGCGCGCGCTCGACATGCTGGTCGAGCATGCCAACCAGCGCGTCACCTTCGGCCAGAAGCTCGCCGACCGGCAGGCCATCCAGTGGTGGGTGGCCGACGCCGCGATGAAGCTCCACGCCTGCCGCCTCATGGTGATGGATGCCGCGGTGAAGCAGGACGATGGCCGCGACGTCCGCATGGAGGCCTCGATGATCAAGGTCTTCGCCACCGAGATGGCGACCGAGATCATCGATCATGCCCAGCAGGCGTTCGGCGCCATGGGGGTGACGCAGGAGCTGCCGCTTGCCATGATGGCGCAGAAGGTCCGCACCATGCGGGTCTACGAGGGCCCGTCGGAGGTCCATCGCATGGTGATCGCCCGGCGCATCCTGGGTGGTCGTTGACGGCGCATCGGCTACTGCGTCGGGCCGGGTTCGTAGGCGCCCAGATACTTGCTGTTCCGACCGGCCGTGCGCGCGAGGCGAGAATCGGGCTTCAGCGAGTAGTCGGTGCCCGGCTTGACGAATCCCGGGTCGATGCTGACGTCGGTCTCGGCCTTGAGGTCGTAGGCAGGCGAGATGTCGAGGCGCACCTTCTCGCCTGCCCTAGTCGTATAGCGGTCGACGCGGGTGTAGTTGCCGTCGCGCAGCGGGAACGACTTGCTGGCAAGGTTTCCGTAGACGTTGTTGAAACCCGTCGAACGACTGGCGGCGATGTCGAATAGCAGGCCGTGGGAGTTGAACGCCACGATGTTGTTGAACACCTCGACGTCGGAATTGCCGACGACATAGATCCCGGTGTTGCGCTGCAGGACGACCGTGTTGTTCTCGACCGTCGCCGTCGAATCTTCGATCGCGAGACCCGTGCCGTTCGCCTCGATCAGGTTTTCGCGAAGGGCGACGGACTTGAACTTCCGTATGCTGACGCCGCGGTTGCCGTTGCCGGAGACGGTGCTGCGCGTCAGCGACACGGCAAGCGGTCCCGCGGGCGGGTCCTTCTCCGGATTCGCGACATAGAATCCGTCGCGCAGGTTCTGCATGAGAAGACTGTCCGTCACCTCGGCGGCGCTGCCGATCAGCACGATGCCCCAGCGGCCCTGCGTGGCGGTCGTCTCGACGATCTTCACCGGCGTCGGCGCCGCCGAGACGTAGTATCCATACTCGTGACGGCGGACGACGTTCTTGGTCAGCGTTCCGCCCGACTTGGTTAGCCTGAAGCCGTAAGCGCTCCGGTCCGTCTTCGCGTCGGGGTCGAACCGGCCCGTCAGGATGTTCCCGGTGGCGTTCACGGTCGAGGCCGACGCCATGATGCCGTTCCAGTTACCGTTCAGGACATTGCCGTTCAGCTCGCCGCGCGAGTTGGCAAGCAGCCGGATCGCGGCCTCGCCGTGGTTGCTGAAGACGCTTTCGCTGACGGCGAC
>MEMN01000052.1:0-201 GCA_001767945.1 Alphaproteobacteria bacterium RIFCSPHIGHO2_12_FULL_66_14
GGCGTCACGATCAGACTGCCGGCCGGCGCCGGTGCAGCGCACGGCTTCCTCTACGGCGAGGATCAGGCCCGCTATCTGGTCGCGACCGACGACGGCGGTGCCGTCCTCGAGGCAGCCGCAGCCGCCGGCGTTCCTGCGACCCTTCTGGGCTATGCTGGCGGGCAGGCCCTGGTCGTCGAGGGCCTCCTCACCTTGCCGCTC
>MEMN01000052.1:326-4108 GCA_001767945.1 Alphaproteobacteria bacterium RIFCSPHIGHO2_12_FULL_66_14
GTTATTTCACCGGCCTTCACCGGCAAATCGAAGATCCAGCAGCACCAGATGGTCTATGGCGCGTTGGGCGGCCGGATGGGCGGCGTGCTGCATGCCCTCAAATTGACCACCATGGCGCAAAGGCCCTGATCGCCCTATATTCAACTTCATACCCGCGCCCTCACGGGCGCGCCCTTGGATCCCTCCAGGAGATCGACATGAGCGAACCCGACGTGTTCGAACGCATCCGCGACGAGATCGGCAAGAACGACGTGCTGCTGTTCATGAAGGGCACGCCGGTGTTCCCCCAGTGCGGTTTCTCCGCCGCCACCGTCGATGCCCTGAGCCAACTCGGCGTCAAGTTCCACGGCATCAACATTCTTGTCGATCCGGAGCTGCGCGAGGGCATCAAGGAATTCAGCCAGTGGCCGACGATTCCCCAGCTCTACGTGAAGGGCGAGTTCATCGGCGGCTGCGACATCGTCCGCGAGATGTTCGAGACCGGCGAGCTGGAGCAGCTCTTCAAAGACAAGGGCGTCTCGCTGGCCAACGCGGCCTAGCGCGTTCCGAAGGAACGCGACGGCGAGCGGCAGCGCTTCGCGAAGCGAAGCGCGAGAGTTCGCTGTGTGGAGCCTTGCAGACAGTCTTCGATCAGACCGCGTGCACGTGCACCGCGCTCCAATGAATTTATATCTTTTCTGCACGGTGCGAGAGCCCGCTACGCGTTTGCTTACGCAAACGCGTAGGACGCCATCGAGAGATTTCCCAGAGTGAAGCTGCGGTGCAGCGCGCGACCGCGGGCGCCTTGGCCCGCCGCACCGTAGGCCACGTGCAACGGCAGGAAATGCTCGTCCGTGGGATGGGCGTCGCTGGCGTTGGGCGCCTGCGCGCGATAATCGGCGAGCGCCGCCTCGTCGCCCTTCTCCACGGTTTCCGCCAGCCAGTCGTCGAATTCCTGGGCCCAGGGTTCCGGTTCGGAGTCCGCCCCGCCGCGCACCAGGGCCCGCAGGTTATGGGTGGCGCTGCCGCTGCCCATCACCAGCACCCCTTCGTTGCGCAGCGCGCTGAGCTTGCGACCGAGCGCGATGTGATGGGCCGGATTTTCGTCCGGCTGCACCGAGAGCTGGAAGATCGGGATGTCGGCCTCGGGCCAGCCCAACATCGCCGGCACCCAGGCGCCGTGGTCCAGCCCGCGATGCGGATCGTGCGCCGCGCCGGTGAGCCTGGCCACCCGCTCGGCGAGTTCCGGCGCGCCGGGTGCCGCATAGCGCAGGCGATAGAGCGCGTCGGGGAAACCGTAGAAATCGTGGATGGTGTCGGGTTTGCGTGCCAGCGACACGGCCGGAACGTCGGTGTCCCAATGGGCCGACACGGCGACGATCGCCGTCGGCCGTGGCAGCTGCTTGCCGAGCGAGGCCAGGAAGGCGCGCGCCGGCGAATCCTGCAAAATCAGCGTCGGAGCGCCGTGCGACACAAACACAGTTGGCATGGACATCGCTTTATTCCTCGTACGGCTCGTGGCAGCCTGTGTGCAATCGGGGGCCGATGCAAGAGAAGGGGCAGAACATGCATGTATCACGGAGATTGGGCCAGCTCGCGGCCGGATTGGGGCTTGGCCTCGGCCTGGCGCTGGCGACGCCCGCCACGGCCGAGACCACGCTCAAGCTGGTGGCGCATTCCGATCTCAAGGTGCTGGATCCGATCTGGACCACCGCCTACATCACCCGCAACCACGGCTACATGATCTACGACGTGCTGTTCGCGCGCGACGCCAACGGCGAGATCAAGCCGCAGATGGCCGAGAAGGCCGACGTCTCGGCCGACAAGCTCACCTGGACCATCACGCTGCGCGACGGGCTCGAGTGGCACGACGGCACGCCGGTGACGGCCGACGACTGCGTCGCCTCGATCAAGCGCTGGGCGGTCCGCGATTCGCTCGGCCAGCAGATGATGACGTTCGTCGGCGAGATGAAGGCCGTCGACGCCAAGACCTTCCGCATCGTGCTCAAGGAGCCGTTCGGCCTGGTGCTGCAGGCGCTGGGCAAGCCGTCGTCGAATGTGCCTTTCATGATGCCCAAGCGCGTCGCCGAAACCGACCCCGGCAAGCAGATCGCCGACTACACGGGCTCCGGCCCCTTCATCTTCAAGAAGGACGAATGGAAGCCCGGCGAGAAGGTGGTCTACGTCAAGAATCCCAAGTACAAGCCGCGCGCCGAGCCGCCCTCGATGCTGGCCGGCGGCAAGGTTGCCAAGGTCGATCGCGTGGAGTGGCTCGCCATCTCCGACCCGTCGACCGCGGTCAACGCGCTCTTGACCGGCGAGATCGACCTGATCGAGTCGACCGTGCCCGACCTCAGGCCGGTGCTGCAGTCGGACAAGAACGTCGCGCTGTTCACCTTCAACAAGCCGGGCAGCCAGGTGATCATGCGCATGAACCACCTCCATCCGCCCTTCGACAATCTGAAGGCGCGGCAGGCGGTGCAGTACGCCATCGCCCAGGAGGACTTCCTGCGCGCCCAGGTCGGCAATCCCGAGATCTATGAGGTGTGCAACGCGCCGCTGGTGTGCGGCTCTCGCAACGAGAGGAAATACGGCGATCTCCTGATCAAGCCCGACCTCGAGAAGGCCAGGGCGCTCCTGAAGGAGAGCGGCTACGACGGCAAGCCGATCGTCATGCTGCACCAGACCGACCTGCAGTCCTCCAACCAGCTGCCGCCGGTCGGCAAGCAGGCGCTCGAGCGGGTCGGCTTCAAGGTCGACCTGCAGGCGATGGACTGGCAGAGCGTGGTCGCCCGGCGCTCGCGCAAGGAGGCGCCGGACAAGGGCGGCTGGAACATCTTCTTCACCACCACGGTCGCGATCGACGCCGACAATCCGGCCAGCAACGCCTTCACCAACGCCGGCTGCGAGAAGGGATGGTTCGGCTGGCCCTGCGATGCGGAGATGGAGAAGCTGCGCGCGGCCTACGCACGCGAGACCGATCCGGCCAAGCAGAAGGAGATTGCGCTCGCCGTATCCGACCGCGTGATCGGCCAGGCGCACTACATCACGCTCGGCCAGTACCGGTCCTACTCCGCCTACCGCAAGGACCGCCTCGACGGCTGGATCGAGGCGCCGGCCGCGGTGTTCTGGAACATCAGCAAGAAATAGCGTTCCGGACGCGCAGTACTCATCCGTCTGCGCCACGCGCAGCGGCCGGACGCGGGCAAACTCCCTGCCCGCGTCTTCGGCCAAGTCCCACATGGTTTTTCACGGCCCATGGGGCCGTTCGATGCCGTGTTTTCACGGCCTTCTCGCATTATTTGTGGACGCCTGAATGTAACGCGTTCTGTCCAGAAACCTGTCCGGAGTCCCGCTCACAAACCGGTCGCCCGGGGCCGACGTTCGCCGTCGGCGCTGTTTGCTGTTTGGGTCTCGTTGTTCGTTGTCGAGGGCATGGTCAGGACCATGCCGAGGCGTATTCGATCCCTAAAGGATCAGGGGGGCACGCCGGAGGGAGTTCCGGTGGCGCGGTCGCCTCAGGTTAGTTGGGAAGGCTGCCCGGAGCGCCCCTCTGGGCGCCGATGCACTTCGGCCAGCTTACAGCAAAAATTTATCAAAACCTGCTTAACCTGTCAAATTATCTTGAAAGATTCTTCGGTGCTGGCAGTGCTGTCATTCTTCGCGTGCCCTGCGGCGGCGGGCGCATTCTCCCGGACACGAAGCGCCCGGGGCGCCGTCACTTCGTGAGGATCAGCTTTTCGGAAGCGGTCACGCGCAGGCGGTAGGTTTGCCCATTGTGCCGGATCACGAGCTCGCGCCGA
>MEMN01000052.1:4130-6204 GCA_001767945.1 Alphaproteobacteria bacterium RIFCSPHIGHO2_12_FULL_66_14
CGACGACCGGAATGTCGAGATCGGGTCCATCCCAGGCGACCTCGATCTTTTTGGCGTCGTCGGCCTGCATCGGGCGCGGTGAATGATCCATGCGGCACCTGTCGTTTGTTATTGCGAATAGTTCTTAATTGCATAGGATGACTTCGTCGTCAACGCCGGATCGACGCGAGGTGATGCCATGCAGAACTCGACGGATGAGAAGTTCGGTCTTTCGCAAATCGACCCGCAGCCGACGTGCGGCCGCCCGGACTGCATCTGCGCGCTGCCGCTCGGCGAGCGCTTCATCCTGTGGGCGCTGCGGCAGTGGCAGTGCGAACTGGTCGGCTGGCAGTTCGACCGGGCGCTGCCGCCGAAAGGGTCGACCCTGGTGCGCGGTTTCGAAGTGGCCGGACTCCTCGACACGATGACCGACTTCGCGACCCTGATGGACGTGCTGCTGTTCGGCGCCCGGCGCGCGCTCGAGATCCATGCGCCGCCCTGCTCGTGCCTGAGCCGCGACGAGGCGACCCTGATCGCCCTGTGCGGCCTGGCGCAGGGCGACCACGACGGGCCGCTCCTGGCCTCGCTCGAGGCGATGATGGTGCCGCCCGCCGCGCGCGTCGCAGCGCTCCGACTCAAGTCGTTCGCCGAGGCGCTCGCGGACGCCGGGCTTCAACTCGCGCTGCCGTCCGGCGCCGCCGCCGGACGGCTCAATTGACGCGGTCAGTCACGCCGCCTGGGCGAGCGGCTCTTCCTTCCAGCGGCCGGCCGCCTCTGCGACGCGCCGACCGAGCGCCTCGAAGGTCCTGAAGTCCGAAGCGGCGATGCCTTCGACACCCTGGTCGGCGTTGGCCTGCGCCATCGCACCGATCGAGGCGCCGAGGCGATTTAGATCCTCGATCGATCCCTTGGAGTGGTTGAAGCCTGGCGCCAAGCCGAGGCCGACCCAGACCATGCCATGCTGCATGGCGAGCGTCATGAGCTGGACCAGCGTGTTCTGCTTGTCGCCGTTCCATGACGCCGAATTGGTGAAGCCGGCGGCGAGCTTGTTCTGCCAGGCCCGCGCCATCCAGCGCTTCGACGTCCATTCCTCGAACTTGGCGAAGTCGGCCGAGACGCTGCCCATGTAGGTCGGGCTGCCGAAGACGATGGCGTCGGCGGCGTCCAGCTCGGCCTCGCGCGCCTCCGCTTCGGCGACCGGAACCAGGGTCACCCTGGCACCCGGCACGGCCTTGGCACCCGTGGCGACGGCCTCGGCGAGGGCTTGGGTGTGGCCGAAGCCGGAGTGATAGACGACGACGATGTTGCTCATAAGAGTCTCCAATCCTTTGATTTAACTTGGAAAACGACGATTTCGTTTCTCCAGTTCAGTTGATTACACAAAGTGACTGGAAACATGTAAGGACAGGACTATATATTTACCAGTAGGTACCAATTCGTAACTTAGAGGCTGTCCCATGAACGCCACCGCCGAGCCCCGCAAGGAGAGCGTCTCCTGTCCCATGGACTTCATCCTGCGCATGCTGATGGGGCCGTGGACGACGTACATCCTCTACAATCTCAAGACCCACGGTTCGCAGCGCTTCGGCGAGCTGAAGCGGCGGGTGTCGGGCGTCTCGGCCAAGATGCTGACGGAACGGCTGCGGACGCTCGAGGGTGCGGGCCTGGTGCGGCGCGACTACGAAGCCACGATCCCGCCCAAGGTCACCTACTCGCTGACCGAGCGCGGCCACGAACTCGACGACGTGATGGGCCGCCTGGCCGAGATCGGCATGCGCTGGGAAGCCGAGGACGCAGCGCTGCGCTCGCTGCGGGCAGTGGAGCTGAAGGCGGCAGAATAGCCCGCCTACTTGGGAACGTTCATGTGGCCCGGCACGAAACTCAAGTCGATGAAGGACTTGGGATTGGCGTCGCGCGAGACCTGCCCGCTCGCCTGCCAGAAGGCCACCTGCTTGTAGATGTCGCCGACGTCGAGGCGGCCCTCGGGATCGATGAACGGCAGGCCCTGTGCGACGCGCTCCGGCGGCTGCTTCAGGACCTTGCTCAGGATGCCGATCATCTCGTCGTAGTTCGGCCCCGGGACCAGCTTGCCGTT
>MEMN01000052.1:6235-7675 GCA_001767945.1 Alphaproteobacteria bacterium RIFCSPHIGHO2_12_FULL_66_14
GGATTCGACCTGGCGGAACGTGGTGATGGGAAACACCGCGGCGTCGACCTGTCCGCCCTTGAAGGCCGCCACCAGATTGGGAATCGACTGCAGCGCCACGATGGTGATGCCCTTGGTGTCGACGCCGTATTTGCGCGCCACGACTTCCAGCGAATAGTGCACCGAGGAACCGACGGTGGTGACCGCCACCCGCTTGCCCGTGAGATCCTTGACGCCACGCACGCCGGCGTCCCACGCCGCGTTTGTGACGGCGATGACGTTCAACTGATAGCCCGGCCGCTCGGCGCTCTGCGCCGCCACGACCTTGAGCCCGCCCTTGGCCGCGAGGTTGAAGAAGCCCGCCGTAAAGGCGGTCACGCCGAGATCGGCATCGCCCGACACGACCGCCAGCGGCACCTGTGCCGCGGACTGGAAATCCTTGGTCGTGAGGTCGAGGCCGGCCTCCTTGAACCAGCCCTTCTCGAGGGCGATGAAGATGGGGCCCGACGACGACAGCCGCAGGAGCGCGATCGTGGCCTTGGTGAGGTCCTGGGCCCGGACGGCCGGCGCCAATGCCGGCGCCAGAGAAAGGCCCATGAGGCCGCCAATCGCCGTGCGGCGCGTCAAACGATGCTCGAACAACCCAGCCTCCCGTCGTTTCTTGGCCCGGAGTATGGTCGGAATCGGGAGCGATCCAAGATGAATCCAATCGAATGCGACGTCCTGGCCAGCGGCGGCGGCATGGCGGGAACGGTGGCGGCCATCGCCGCTGCCCGGCAAGGCGCGCGGACCCTCCTGTTCGAGCGTCATGGCTTCCTCGGCGGGGCGGCGACGGCGGGCGCCGTCGGCCAGTTCGTCGGCTGGGAAACGCGGGCCGGCCGGCGGGTGATCGCGGGCCTCGCCGGGGAAATCGTCGAGCGCCTCGAAGCCCTCGGCGGCAGTTCGGGCCACGGCCATTTCACCATGTCGACCGGCCATCGCATGGACCGGGTCGAGTACGACACCGAGGTCCTGAAAGTCGTGCTCGACGAGATGGCGCACGCGGCGGGCGTGCGCGTTCTCCTGCACAGCCAGCTTGCCCAGGTGAGCCGGCGCGGCCGCGCGATCTCCTCGGTGTCGGTGCTCACCAAGGGCGGGATGCTCGATGTCCGGGCCCGCCTGTTCATCGACTCCTCGGGCGACCTCGACCTGATGGCGCGGGCCGGCGCGCCGTTCCTCGGCCTCGAGGACGGCGAGACGTTGCAGCCCGCCACCATGATGTTTCGCCTGGGGCCGATCGATTTCGCCGCCTTCGACGGCATGGACCGCGAGACCAAGGCCCGGCTGGCGGCGCGCGGCGTGGCCGAGGGCGCCCTGCCCCGCGCCGCGCTTCATTGCAGCCGCGTCCCCGGCGGCGACGACGGCTGGTTCAACGTCACCCGGATCTCGATCGATGCCAGCGACCCCTTCGCGCTTTCCCAA
>MEMN01000052.1:7854-14291 GCA_001767945.1 Alphaproteobacteria bacterium RIFCSPHIGHO2_12_FULL_66_14
CACCGACACGATGGCGCTGGGCGCCTATCCGATCGACGTCCATCACAGCGACGACGACGCCATCACCTTCGAGGAGCTGGGCACCGATCATGCCTATGCGCTGCCCTACCGCATGGCCGTGCCGCAGGGACTCGACAATGCCCTGGTGGCCGGCCGCGGCCTGTCGGCCACACACGAGGCGCACGGCGCGATCCGCGTCATTCCGACCGCGATGGCCGTCGCACACGCCATCGGCACCGCAGCAGCGCTGCTCGCCGACGCCAACCGGCCGGCCGACCAGCTCGACCCGGCGACTCTGCGCGAGAAGCTGCGGGCGTCGGGCGCGATCTTCTAGCCGGCTATTTCTTCGTCACGCCCCAGAAGGTCGTGATCGGCGGCGGCACCGGACGGGTGCCGACGTTGGCGCGCACGGCGGCGACGCCGAACCATTCGCCCAAGGGCACATGGGTCACGATCTGGAGCGCATGGCGTTGCGCTTCCTCGGCGACCGCCTTCTTCTCGGCATCGCTGGCCGCCTTCACGAACTTGTCGCGCAGCTTCTCCATGCCCTCGTCGCACGGCCAGCCGGCACGCGCCTTGTCGCAGTTGGCGGCGAGGAACGGCGTCATCAGCGGGTCGAGGATGTCGACCTGCGACCAGCTCGTGGAGAAGGCGTTCCAGCCGCCTTCCGACACCGGCACTTTCTTCTGCAGCCGCACGATCATGCTCTGCCAGTCCAGCGGCTGCAGATCGACCTTGAAGCCGGCCTTCTCGAGGGCCGCCTTGGCGACGGGGCCAAGCTGCTTGATGACGCCGAGGTCGGTCGGATAGAGCAGCGTGACGGGCGTGCCGTCGTAGCCCGATTCCGCGAGCATCTTCTTGGCCTTGGCGGTATTGCCCTCGACCAGCCCTTCCATGCCGGCGTCGGTGGCGAGCGGCGTGCCGCAGGTGAACATCGCCTTGCAGGTCCGGTAGAAGCGGTTGTCGCCGATGTTGGCCTGCAGGAAATCGATCTGGTTCAGCGCCATCGCCGCGGCCTGGCGAACCTTCACGTTGTTGAAGGGCGGCAGCAGCCAGTTCATGCGGAACACGTACTGATTGGAGGTCGTGTTCCTGATGATACGGACGTCCTTGCTCTTCTCGAGCAGAGGCAGGTGATCCGAGCTCACGGACTCCAGCATGTCGATCTCGCCGTTCAGCAGGGCGTTGACCTGCGTCTCGGCGTCGGGAATCCACACCCACTCGACCCTGTCGAGGCCCACGGCCTTGCCGCCCGCCAGACCCGACATCGGCTCGGCGCGCGGCTTGTACTTGGCGAACCTGGTGTAGACCAGTCTCTCGCCGGGCTTCCATTCGTCCTTCTTGAACACGAAGGGACCGGAGCCGATGTACTCGCCGATCTGCTTGAAGGGATCGGTCTCGGCGATGCGCTTGGGCATCATGAAGGGAACAACGACCGAGGGCTTGCCGATCGCGTTGATAAGCTGGCCGAACTTCTCCTTGAGCACGATCTGGAAGGTCTTGGGATCGACGACCTTGTACTCCTGGATCGACTGCGCGAGCTTCTGGCCCATCGCGTCGCGCGCCGACCAGCGCTTGAGCGAGGCGACGCAATCCTCGGCCGTGACCGGATGGCCGTCGTGCCATTCCAGCCCGTCGCGCAGCTTGAAGGTCCAGACGAGCCCGTCGTCGCTCGCGGTGTAGCTGTCGACCATCTGCGGCTTCACCTGGAACTTCTCGTCCATGGCGAACAGCGTATCGTAGAGCATGTAGCCGTGATTGCGCGTGATGTAGGCGCCGCTCCAGATCGGATCGAGCACCTTGACGTCGGAGTGCATGACGACACGCAACGTCTGCGCGGAAGCCATCGAAGAAACGGCGGTCGCAAGAGCGACGGCCGATGCCAGCAAAAAGCGACACATGACAAAGCCCTCAAAAACGCGAGGGACAAAGTCTAGGCCGGTCGGGGCGCGCCTGTCACCGGGTCAGTCGAGCATGCCGGTGACTTCCGGCAGCCACAGCGACAGGCTCGGGTAATAGAGACAGAGGAACAGACCGATGACCTGCAGGATGAGGAACGGGTACATGCCGCGGTAGACGTCGGTCATCGACACGCCGGGCGGCACCGTGCCCTTCATGTAGAAAAGCGTGGCCCCGAAGGGCGGCGACATGAAGGAAGTCTGCAGGTTCACCGCCACCAGGGTGGCGAACCACGGCATGAACCAGGCATTGTTGCCGATGTGGCTGGAGAAATCCATCTTGGCCAGGATCGGGGCGAAGATCGGCAGCACGATCAGGCAGATCTCGATCCACTCGAACGGGAAGCCGAGCAGGAAGATCAGGATCATGACGAAGATCAGCATCTCCCACGGCGTGTCGACGCCGAGCTGCAGGAGCGCGCTCAGCATCAGCTCGTCGCCGCCGAGTTCGCGGAAGATCAGCGAGAAGCCGGTGGCGCCCAGCACCACCATGAAGACCAGGCCGTTGGCGCGGCACGAGTCGCGGATGGACTCCCTGATCATCTGCAGGCTGAAGCGGCCGTTCATCCAGGCGATCAGGATGGCGCCGGCGCAGCCGACACCGGCGCTCTCCGTTGCGGTGGCGAAGCCGGCGAAGATCGAACCCAGCACGATCACCATCAGCACGGTCATCGGCAGCATGCCGAAGGCCACGACCTTCCAGGTCTCGCCCCAGGTCTGCGGCCCCGATTCCTTCGGCATCTTGGGCGCCCAGTCGGGCTTGGCGATGGCGACGCCCCAGATGTAGACGAGATAGAGGCCCGACAGCAGGAAGCCCGGAATGGTCGCCGCCGCGAACAGCGCGCCCAGCGAGGTGTTGAGCATCTCGCCCATCACGACCAGCATGATCGAGGGCGGGATCAGGATGCCCAGCGTCCCCGCCGAGCCGATGGTGCCGATCGCCAGGCGCTTGTCGTAGCCCGCCGCCAGCATGGGCGGCAGCGAGATCAGCGACAGCATGATGACCGAGGCGCCGACCACGCCGATCGGCGCCGCCAGGATGGTGCCCATCACCATCACTGCGACGGCGAGGCCGCCCGGCGTGCGGCGCAACATGACCTGCGAGGCGTCGAGCATGTCCTTGGCGACGCCGCTGCGTTCGAGCAGCGCGCCCATGAAGATGAACATGGGCAGCGACACCAGCACGGGATCGACGGCGACGCCGCCCCACATGCGCAGCAGGATGTTGGTGAGCTTGACCAGCGGAAAGTCGCCCACGCTCCAGGCGATCAGGCCGAAGGCGAGGCCGGTGCCGCCCAGCACGAAGGCCACGGGGTAGCCGCAGAAGATGACGACGAACATCGTCACGAACATGACGAGCGCCAGGTTTCCGTTCAGCCACGCGATCATGAGGGCGCGTCGCGAGACATCATGTCGGATCGACGAAGCGTTCGATATTGAGGTCGGCACGACGTCCCGCCACCCCGCCGGAAAGAAAGACGATCAGCCGCAGGATCACGGCAACGATGGCGGCGACCAGCATCCACAAGCCGAGCACGAAGAAGCCCTTGATGATCCAGCGATGCGACAGGCCGATCACGGCCTCGGAACTCTCGCCGGTCATATAGGCGGCGGCGACAAGGCCCAGGCCGTACCAGGCGACGATGCCGGCATAGGGCAGCGCGAAGACGAGGCAACCCACGATCTCGACCCACGCCCGCGTCCGCAGCGAACGGGGGGCCGTCAGGGTGTCGACGCGCGGGTGGGCGTTCAGGATGTAGCACTGGCCGAGCCACATCGAGAACAGCACGGTGTGCAGGTGCCATTCGAGCTCCTGCAGCCGGGTCGAGCCCATGCCGGGGATCTGGTAGCCCATCTTGCGGCTGATGATGTCGAAGCAGATGACGATCATCAGCACGACCATCAGCCAACCGGTCCAGTCGGCGATGGTGCGCAGCCCCCGCTCGATGGCGTCGGCGACGGCCAGCAACCCGCGCATGCGCGCGACCCCTTCGGAGCTTTCCGGACGCCTGTCTACCGGGTCAATCGAGGTAGCCGAAGTAGCGCGGCACCGACAGTATGATCTCCGGCCAGATCATGGCACAGACGAGCGCCATGACCTGCAGAATCACGAACGGGATGATGCCGCGATAGATGTGCCCCATATTGACCGACGGCGGCACCGTGGATTTCATATAGAACAGCGCAAATCCGAAGGGTGGCGTCAGGAACGCCGACTGCAGGTTGACCGCGATCAGCACCACGAACCACAGCATGAAGTCCTTGTTGGCGGCGATGTGCGGCGTGAAGTCGATCGTCTTCAGGATGGGCGCGAAGATCGGCAGCACGATCAGGCAGATCTCGAGCCAGTCGAAGAAGAATCCCATGACGAAGACCAGCGCCATCACGAAGATCAGGATCTCCCAGCCCGAGTTGATGCCGGCCGCCTTCAGCATCTCGGCCACCAGGTCGTCGCCGCCCAGGGCGCGGAAGACGAAGGAGAACAGCGTGGCGCCGAAGATGATGAAGAAGACCAGGGCGTTGGTGAGCGCCGAGCCCTCGATCACTTCGGTCAGCATCTTCATGCTGAGGCGCTTGTTCCACCACGCCAGGAGAAGCGCGCCGGCGCAGCCCGCGCCGCCGGCCTCGGTGGGCGTCGCGAAGCCGCCGAAGATCGAGCCCAGGACGACGAAGATCAGGAAGGCGGGCGGCAGGAAGCTACGAAGCACCAGCCGGAGGAGTTCACCGGTGCTTTGCGGACCTTCGTGGGCCGACATCGGCGGCGCGAGATCGGGCCTGAAGAAGGCCAGGATGCCGATATAGACGACATAAATCCCCGCCATGACCAGGCCGGGGACGATCGCCGCGGTGAACAGGGTGCCGACCGAGATGGTCATCAGGTCGCCCATGATGACCAGCATGATGCTGGGGGGAATCAGGATTCCCAGCGTCCCCGCCGAGGCGATGGTGCCGACCGACAGTTCCTTGGAATAGCCACGCTCCAGCATGGTGGGGAGCGCGATCAGGGTGAGCATGATCACCGAGGCGCCGACGATGCCGGTGGTCGCCGCCATGATGGTGCCCATGATGGTCACCGACATGGCGAGTCCACCCGGGATGCGGCGGGTCAGGATCTGCAGCGCCTTGAGCAGTTCGTCGGCGATCCCGGCTCGCTCGAGAATCGTGCCCATGAAGACGAACATCGGCACCGCGATTAGGACCTGGTTCTGCACCGCCTGGCCCCAGATGCGGGGAATCAGGCTGCCGAACTGGGCCGGCCGGAAGACGTCGAAAAAGATCCCGAGCAGGCCGAAACCGAGCGCGACACCGCCCAGGACGAAGGCCACCGGATAGCCCACGAACATGATGAACGTGAGCACGAGGAACATGAGGATGGAGAGATGGTCGGCGATCCATTCCATGACGCGCCTCCTTCAGTGACCGGCCACGGGCGGAGCGGCCCGGGCGGCGAGATCGGGAGGACCGAACAACATGACGAGCTTGCGGAACAGGACCGAGGCGACGGCGAAGTCGAGCAGCACCAGGCCGAGAAACAGGCAGGATTTGATGAGCCAGCGATTCGAAAGGCCGTTCGGCGCGTCGGAACTCTCGTTCTGCAGGAACGAAACCTCGGCGAAGAAGAAGGCGTAGTAGGTGGCCACCAGGGAATAGGGGATGGCGAAGATGAGGATGCCGAAGACCTCGAGCTTGGCCTGCTGGCGTGGCGTCTTGTGGCCGGTGAACACATCGATGCGGACGTGGACGTTGCGGATGTAGGCGTAGCCCAGCCAGAACAGGAACAGCATGCCGTGCAGGTGCCATTCCAGTTCCTGGACCGGCGTCGAGCCGAAGCCGGGGAGCTGGAAGCCGATCTTGCGGGTCAGGATGTCCCAGCAGATGACCGCCACCAGGACGAGGAACAGCCAACCGAACACGTACGCGATCCGCCCGAGGGCGTAGTCGATCGCATCACTCACACTCAACAATGCCCGCATTACGAAGAACTCCCCCGGCAAGAAGCGGCCGCCCCGTGGGGCGGCCGCACACTTATCGTCGCGTGACTACTTGAGGTAGCCGCGTTCCTTCCAGACCGCGTACTTCTTGCGGAACGCGCTGAGCGAGTCCCAGGCCTTCTTGAATTCCGGGCTCTTGGCGGCCTGCTCCGCCGCGACCTTGTTCCACTCCTTCTCGAAGAGGGCGAGGAATTCAGGGCTCCAGGTCATCAGCTTGACGCCCTTGCCCTCGAGTTCCGTCATGGCGGGACCCTGGATCGTCTCGCCGACGCTGATGCCCTTGAGCACGGTCTGGTCGCAGGCCGCCTCGACCTGCGCCTTCTGGGTCGCCGACAGCGAATCCCACTTGGTCTTGTTGACGATCATGTCGCCGAACGTCGCCTGCTGGTGCCAGCCGGGGAAGTAGTAGAACTTCGCCACCTGGTGGAAGCCGAGGCTCAAGTCCATCACCGGCATGGAGAACTCGGTGGCGTCGATGGTGCCGAGC
>MEMN01000053.1:0-3700 GCA_001767945.1 Alphaproteobacteria bacterium RIFCSPHIGHO2_12_FULL_66_14
GGCATCGCTCAGGCTGGGAACGGGACGTCTCCGCCCCCAATCGGCACCCCGGACGTAGGAACCAGCGTCCAGTCGATCAAGTCGATTCTTGAGAGCCTCTGTATAATTATTATGGAATATATTGATATTATTATTATATTTCAATGTGATAATAGATCATCTATGAACCATAGATTACCAGAGTTCTCAAGAGCAAAAGCTCATTCCGGAGTGACGGCTGACAGAACGCCGCGGAAATTGCGTGCACGGTCTATGAGATTGCGTCGATCTCGGCCTCGGTGAGAGCGCCCGGCACGATAGTCAGGGGAATTCGGAGCTGGCCCCCGAGCTTGCCGGTGAGTGCCGTAACCAAGGGGCCAGGTCCCTCGCCGCTCGAGGCGCTGCCCAGCACCAGAACCGAGATCGATCGATCTTCGGTCACGAGCTTGAGCAGCTCGTCCCGGCTCTTGCCCTCGCGGATGTGGATCGTCGGCGGCTGGCCAGTCAGCGTGGCGGCAGCATCGGCATGCCGCGCAACCACGTCCTCCGCCTGCTGGCGGGCTTCCTGGCGCATCAGGTCGACAACAGCCCCCCACTGCTGGCCCTCGGGCGGATCCATGACGTAGAGCATCGCCACCCGACCGCCGGTCCGTTTCGCCCGGCGGCAGGCATATCGCAGCGCATTGCGCATTTCCGGGCTCTCGTCGACGACGACCAGGAAAACGCGCTCGTCGGCCCGGCCGGGTTGCTCGCTCAGGCTCATGATCGGCTCTCCTCTGCTACAGACGCCGCATGATCGCGCCGCCCAGCCAGCCGGCGAACAGCGCCATGACGATCGCACCGAGGCCGTAAAGCGCGCCCTCGTGGTCCGCCCACCCCGCCAGCTGGGCGCTGAAGCCGACCTTGCCGACGGGTAGCGGCCGCGATACCGCAGCGACGATCTTGCCCTCGCGCAGCAGGTAGGCTTTCACCTCATAAACGCCCTCGGGCAACCGGGACGGAAACGGCAAATCGACGCGAAACAGCCGGCCGGCCTGCACCGTGACCTGGCCAATGGCCGCCGGATATAGTCCCTCTCGGCGCTTCACCTCGACCAGGCCGCCACGGAACTGGGCCAGTTCGGTCGCCGCCCGCGGGCCGACCGGTTTGACCATCGACATCCGATCTTCCAGCGACAGGATCTCGCCACCGGCGCCGCGGGCAAGCAGCCGCTGCAGCGGTTGGCTGGCAGCAATGGCGTAATAGGCGGGAACGTGGTCGAAGGACTGACGGCCGGTGTTGAGCCACAGACCGAGGAAGCGCTGCTTGCGCAGTACGGTCTCGCGCGCCTCCGGTCCGACCACTACCACGACCACTTCGCCGGGCGGATCGAACATACCGAACATCAGGATGCTCTCGCCATGGAATGCCGACGTAATCGACACCCGCGCCCGCGACAGATCGACGATCAGATCGGGCGTCGTCGACTCGGCGGGAACCGAGGGCGGCAGACCGGTCGACGGTGGTTCGACGCGGGGGCCCTGGGCGTGAGCACTACTCGCCCAGGCAAGGCCTGCCATAAGGGCCACCAGCAGGCGCGTCATGGCGACACCTCGCGGGGACCCAGCGAGAAAGGCGAACTTGGCGTGCGCAGGAGTTCGATCAGCAACTCGGCTGCCACCGCCAGAATCAGGACCGACATCAGGCCGCGCAATACCACACCAGGGAGTTTGGCCGCGAGCCGCGAGCCGATCGGCGCACCCACCACGCCGCCCAAAATCAGGAGCAACGCCAGCACGACGTCGACCGTGCCGTTGGTCGTAGCCTGAAGGAAAGTGACGTTGGCCGCCACGAACAGAATCTGGAAATTCGAGGTGCCGATCACCACGGCCGTCGGCATGCCAAGCAGGTAGATCATGGCCGGCACCAGCACGAAGCCACCACCGACACCCAGAATCGCCGACAGGATGCCGATCAGGAAGCCGAGGCCCACCGGCAGCAGCGCGCTGATGTAGAGCTTCGACTTGTAGAACCTCAGCTTCAGGGGCAGACGGTGCACCAGGTAGTGCGTATGAAGCTTGCCGCGCGGCGATTCGGGATTGCGCCGGCGCTTCACGTAGGTGCTCAAGCTTTCGGTCAGCATGAGCAGGCCGATCGTCGACAGCATGACGACGTAGAGAACGGCGATGACGAAATCGATCTGGCCGATGCGCTTGAGGTAGGTGAACAGCCAGACGCCCGCCGACGAGCCGAACATGCCGCCCAGCAGCAGCACCAGTCCCATGCGCAGGTCGACATTGCCGCGGCGCCAATGGACCTGCAGAGACGACACCGAGTTGGCGATCACCTGGTTGGCCTGGCTGGCGACGGCGACGGCCGGGGGAATGCCGACGAAGATCAGGAGCGGCGTGGCCAGGAAGCCGCCGCCGACTCCGAACATGCCGGCGAGCAGGCCGGCCGCCGCGCCCAGGCCAAGCAGCACGAAGACGTTCATCGACTGCTCGGCAATGGGAAGGTAGATTTCCACTGCGTCGGCCTATTTCAGCAGGATGTTGCTGATTTCGCGCAACTGGGTGCGCGCCCGCAGCAGGTAGAAGCCCTGCGCGAGAAGGTGATTGGGAACCAGCAGCCCGTCGGGGTAGCCGTTCCAGACAACCCACGGCTGGAGTTCGGCGGCCAGGCGGAACGTCTCCACCGTGCCGTTCCAGGCATTCGTCAGCCCCTTCTCGCGGATGATGCTCTCGAAGTCGACACCCAGCTCGCGCAGCAGAAGGTAGTTGGCGTAGAGCCGACCCTTGTTGAAGTAGAAGATGTCGTCGCACCGCGCATCGAACAGGTCGCCGGCCTTCTCGATGATGTGCTGGTCGATGACGGCGGAGTCCGAGCCGGTGTCGTTGGCAATGCGTTCGAGCAGCGCCTGCAGATTGTCGGCGCGGCGTTCGAACACCGCCTGCCCGGCGGCGAGCCGCTTGTTGTAGGCCAGCAGCTTCTCGCGGCCGGCACGGTATTTCTGCGCCGATGTCGCCGACGGCATCAGCGACACGCTGGGTTGCCAGATCCAGATGTTGGGCTGCTCGTTCAGGAAGCCGCGCGCCTGTTCGAGGTCGCGGTCGGTCTGGCTCGAGCCGCGGGTACGGCCGAGCTGGTCCATCAGTTCGGTGCTGAAGCGGCCCAGCGCCGCCATGATGCCGCGCTGGAAGTTCGGCATGTTGTCGAGCAGCCCGGCCGGCATGAAGAAAGGCTGCATCGGCGTCCAAGTGTGGACATTGACCTCGCGGTTGACCAGATCGGCGGCGACGGCCACCGCCCGGCTTTCGCCTGGCGTCACATTGCGCGGTGCGAACTGCGGATCGTCGTCGATATCTTCGACCACCAGCGCGCCCACGGGATAGTAGAGCAACGCCACCACCACGGCGGCGCGCCATACCCATCCCCAGACCGACCGCCGGCCGCCCGAGGGCGCGGCTTTCGGCATGGCGGGCCGAAAGGCGCGCGCACGATCCCAGGCCCGACGCCACCAGGAAGGTGCTGCCGAGGGTGCCGCGCCGTGATCCGGATCGAATGTCATGACCGACCTTACCATTCGCCTCGTGACGAAACAGGGGCGTGGACTGCTAGAGTGTCGCGTTTCTTCGTTCAATGGAGTTGGTGGAATGGCGCTCGATCCCGAATCCCAGCGGCTGCTCGATCTGGCGGCGGCGGCCAACCGTCCCGCCTGGAACACCTTGAGCCCGCAGGCGGC
>MEMN01000053.1:3732-8325 GCA_001767945.1 Alphaproteobacteria bacterium RIFCSPHIGHO2_12_FULL_66_14
CGCAGGGCCCGCGTCCCGCCGGCGTGACGGTGATCGACCGGACGATTCCCGGGCCTGGCGGCGCGGTGCCGATCCGGCTCTACCGGCCCGCCGCGACGGCGGCCGACGCGATGTTGCCGGCGCTTCTGTTCGCCCATGGTGGCGGCTGGGTGTTCGGCAACCTCGAAAGCCATGACGTGCTCTGCGCCCAGCTCGCCCTCGACGCCGGGATCGCCGTCTGTGCCGTCGACTACCGGCTGGCGCCGGAAGCCCGCTTCCCGGGCGCCTTCGACGATGTCGTGGCCGCCCTGCAGTGGGTCCAGGCCAACGGCGCCTCGGTCGGCATCGATGCCACGCGACTTGCCGTCGGCGGCGACAGCGCCGGCGGCAATCTCGCCGCGTCCGTCGCGATCTGGGCGCGCGATCACGGCGGGCCGCGCCTCCGCCTGCAGCTTCTCGCCTACCCGGTCACCGACGCGGTGGCGCGAACCGAGTCCTACCGCCGCTTCTACGACGGCTTCGGCCTCAACGCCGAGACCATGGAATGGTTCTTCGACCACTACACGCCCGACAAGGCGAGCCGCGGCGACTGGCGCGTATCGCCGCTGCGCGCCACCTCGCTGGCCGGCCTGCCGCCGGCCCTGGTGATCACCGCCGGCTACGACCCGCTGCGCGACGAGGGCCGCGCCTATGCCTGGCGGCTGCAGCAGGAAGGCACGCTGGCCGACCTCGTGGAGTTCGGCGGCATGCTGCACGGCTTCCTCAGCACGCCGATGCTGCTGCACGGTGCACGCCGGGGTGCGGCCATCTGCGCTGCGGCGCTGCGTGAGGCGTTGGTGCTGCGCGCCCAATAAATCGCACAACGTGAGCGTCGCTTCCTCTCCCGGCGCCCTGCCCACCGGCATGGCGCTGCCGGGACTGGTCATCGCCTTCGGCATGATCGGCGACACGCTGCTCTATGCCGTGTTGCCGCTCTACCACGAGCAGTTCGGCCTCAGCCTGGTCATGGTGGGCGTCCTGCTGTCGCTCAACCGCTGGATCCGACTGTTCGCCAATTCCGGCGTGGCGGCGATCGGCGAGCGCGTCGGGCCGCACACGCTGATGGTGGCGGCCGCCATCGGTTCGGCCGTTTCCACGACGCTCTACGGCCTGGGCGAAAGCCCGGCCGTCCAGATCGCCGCCCGGATCCTCTGGGGCATCTCCTTCGCCTCGCTCAATCTCGCCACGCTCGCCTATGCCGTCAGCGACCGCGCCAATGCCGGCAAACGCGTGGGCACGAGCCGCGCCGCCATCGGCATGGTCCAGGCCATGTCGCTGGTCGGCGGCGCCTGGATCGTCCTGCAGGTGGGACCCCGCTCGGTCTTCCTCATCTATGGCGGGCTCACCCTGGTGGCGCTGGCGGCCGCCCTGCTGCTGCCGCGCCTGCCGCCCGAGCCGGTGACACGCAAGCGCTTCCGCCTGCCCGTCCCGCATCGCCTCGAAGTCTGGGGCTTCGTGATGGGCTTCTCCGGCGACGGCGTGTTTCTGCTCACCCTCGCCTTCCTGCTGAAGGACTCCATCACCTCGGTGGCGGCCGTCATGGCGACCGCGATGCTGCTGGCGCTCCGCTGGCTGGTCGAGATCACGACCGGGCCACTCGGCGGCTGGATCGGCGACCGCTTCGGCGCGCGGCGCATCGCGATCGTGAACGGCGCCCTGCTGGTCGGCGGCTTCGTGCTGATCGCGGCCGGCCGGGACGTCGCCGGTGCGCTGCTGGTCGTGATGAGTCGCGGCATGTTCAACACCCTGATCCCGGTCCTCGTGATCGAGCGCGGTCACGGCGGCGTCCTTTCCAGCCAGGCGAGCTATTCGACCTGGCGCGACTTCGGCGCTGCCGTCGGTCCGCTCTCCGCGCCCTGGCTGTTTCTCAACGTGGCCCAGGGGCCGCTCTACGGCGCGCTCGCCGCGGCGCTGGGTCTTGCCGCCTATTTCTGCCTGGTCCGTCGCTGAAAGTGGACCATTTTCCGGCACACCTCGTTGTGCCACGCGGTGTGCCTCTGCCTGTGCCACAAACCCAGGCCAGGCCCTTGATCCGGCTGCCCGATCGCCCCCTGACGAGCTGTGCCACCGACGCCGGTTGCTGCCCGAGATGGGAATCCCGGAGATCACCGCCGAATCATCGTTAAGTGGACCATAAAAAAGCCCGGCGGATCTCTCCGTCGGACGTCTCCCATCGTAGAAGAAATAGTATCAAAAACCTGCTGAACTTGCAAATCAAATATGCTCGAATATTGCTTGCATATGGAAACATATAGGCCCATATCCTCGCCATGACCAGCCCCTCGTTCTCCGCCGTCCTCAGCCTGCTGGGCGCCAATGCCCGCCTCGAAGAGCGCTTTTCGGGCGGGCTCGGCGCCCTGCATGGGCTCGCCCTCAAGGAAGTCCTGCTTCTGATGCACCTGGAGCGGGCGCCGCGGACGCGGCTCAGCCGGATCGACCTCGCGAAACGGCTTTATGTCAGCCCGTCAACGGTGACGCGCATGGCCGCCCCGCTCGAGAAGCTGGGGTGCGTCGGCCGCGAGGCCGATCCACGCGATGCCCGCCTGGCTTACGTCGTGCTCACCAAGGCCGGCCAAGAACTCGTCGCCAACGCCCGGGCCACGCTCGAGGGCATGGCCGCCGACGTCTTCCGCGACCGCTGGACCAAGCCCGAGATCGCCTCTCTGGCCGACCTGCTCGCGCGCCTGACGGCCGGTCACCCCGGCGAACTTGCCTAGAGCCGAGACGGGCTCATTCCGTTGCGGGGATCCGCGCTAGCGGAACACGTCCTTGCGATGGCGGACCTCGGCGAACACTGCCACGGGATCGCCGCCGGCCATGCCGACGGCAGCCTGCACCGCCGGGACGTCGACGCGCAGGAACGGGTTGGTGGCTTTCTCCTCGCCCAGCAGCGACGGCACCGTGGCCTCGCCCTTGGCGCGCGCCGCATCGATGGCGGCTGAGCGCGCCAGCAGCGCCTTGTTGCCGGTCTCGATCGTCACGGCGAAGCGGGCGTTGGACTGGGTATATTCGTGGGCGCAATAGACGCGCATGTCGTCGGGCAGGGCGCGCAGCCGGCTGAGCGAGGTCCAGAACTGCTGCGGCGTGCCCTCGAACATCCTGCCGCAGCCCAGCGCAAAGATCGTGTCGCCGCAGAACAGCGCCTGCTGGTCGCGGAAGGCATAGGCGATGTGACCGCTGGTGTGACCCGGGATGAAGAAGACCTCGGCCTCGGCCTCGCCGAAGCGGTAGCGGTCGCCGTCGTCGACTTCGACGTCGATGCCGGGAATGCGCGCCCGATCGCGCCTGGGACCGACGATGGTGCAGCCGGTCGCCTTCTTGATCTCGAGATTGCCGCCGACGTGATCACCGTGATGGTGAGTATTCAGGATATGCGTGATCTTCCAGCGGCGCTTTTCCGCCTCGGCGAGGATCGGCCCGGCCACGGCCGGGTCGACGACGGCGACCGACCCGCTCTGGGGTTCGCGCACCAACCACACGTAATTGTCGCTCAGGACCGGGATTCGGACGATGTCTAGCGTTGTGCTCATGATGCGCGACGCTAGCAGAGCTGGCTTGCGCGGGCCATGGCCGCGAGGGTCCGATTTCTGCTAGGATCATCACATGTGGAGCGACGTCCTCGACCTTGAGGAATTCTACGGCAGCACGCTTGGCCAGATGACGGCACGGCTGCTGCGCGCGCGGCTGCGCGAGGTGTGGCCGAACGTTCGCGGCGAGAACGTGCTGGGGCTGGGCTACGCCACGCCGCTGTTGCGGCCGTTCGTCGAGGAAGCCCAGCGCACGCTTGCCTTCATGCCGGCCCAGCAGGGCGTCACCCGCTGGCCGCGCGAGGGGCGCAATCTCGCGACCCTGGTCGACGAAATGGATCTGCCGTTGCCCGACCGTTCGGTCGACCGCGTGCTGCTGGTCCATGCCATCGAGTGCACCGAGCAGGTGCGTCCGCTGCTGCGCGAGATCTGGCGGGTGATGGCCGATGGCGGCCGCCTGATCGTGGTGGCACCGACGCGCGGCGGCTTCTGGTCACAGATCGATCGCTCGCCCTTCTACCAGGGCCATCCCTATTCGACCGGCCAGCTCGCCGCACTCATGCGCGCCAATATGTTTGCACCGCTGCGCCAGACGCGCGCCCTCTACATGCCGCCGACCCGCTCGCGGCTGGCCATGCGCATGGCGCCCGCGGTCGAGCGCTTCGGCCAGCGCTGGCTCGGCCGCTTCGCCGGGGTGAGCGTGATCGAGTCCGGCAAGCAGCTCTATGCCGGTGTTGCCGAGCGCACGCAGAACCAGGCGGTCGCGGCCGCGCGGCCGAAGCTGCGCATCGCCAGTTCGCGCGATGCACACGCAGCGCGCAGCACCAAGGATGGCGAAGCCCCCGCCTCCTGAGCCCCGGAAACAACGACATGTCCTTTTCTCCGCGCGTGATCGCGCTGCTCGGGTTTGGCGAAGCGGGCTCGGCCATCGCCCGCGGGCTCTGTGTCGAAGGCGGCTGGCGTGGGGCACCGAAACCGGGTGACAACGCCCCGCGCCGTGTGATCGCCGTCGACACCGCCCTCGACAAGGACGCGCGCGGCACGGCGC
>MEMN01000054.1:0-1034 GCA_001767945.1 Alphaproteobacteria bacterium RIFCSPHIGHO2_12_FULL_66_14
CGGAAGGTCAGCGTGAAGTCGGCCAGGTTCGCGGCCATCGCCTTCAGGAGATCGTCGGCCAGTGTCGCATCGCCCTCCTCTTCGGTGAAGAGGCCGAGCTTGCAGCGCAAGCCCTGCAACAGGGCTGCGGCAAAGCGCGGCTGAAAGGTTTTGAGCGATTCGTTGGCCATGGCCAGCGCGGCATCGCTGTCGTCGGCGAGCAGCGGCAGCAGCGTCTCGCCGAAGCGCGCCAGATTCCACGGCGCGATGCGCGGCTGGTTGGCGTAGGCATAGCGGCCCTGGGTGTCGATCGAGCTGTAGACCGTGGCCGGATCGTAGGCGTTCATGAAGGCGCAGGGACCGTAGTCGATGGTCTCGCCGGCGATCGAGGTGTTGTCGGTGTTCATGACGCCGTGGATGAAGCCGACCAGCAGCCATTGCGCGACGAGACTCGCCTGGCGGGCGATCACCTGCTCGTAAAGCGCGCGGTAGGGCTGAGGCTCGTTGCGGACCTCGGGGTAATGCCGGTCGATCACATGGTCGGCCAGCAACCTCAAGGCCTCGAGGTCGCCGCGGGCGGCGAAGAACTGGAAGGTGCCGACGCGGATGTGGCTGGACGCCACGCGCGTCAGCACCGCGCCCGGCAGCTCGGCCTCGCGCCACACCGGCTCGCCGGTGCTGACGGCGGCCAGCGACCGCGTGGTGGGTATGCCCAGCACGAACATCGCCTCGCTGACCAGGTACTCGCGCAGCACCGGACCCAGCGCGGCGCGGCCGTCGCCGCGGCGCGAGAACGGCGTCGGGCCCGAGCCCTTGAGCTGGATGTCGCGGCGCACGCCGTCGCGGTCGACGACTTCGCCCAGCAAGATGGCACGGCCGTCGCCCAGTTGCGGCGAGAAGCCGCCGAACTGGTGGCCGGCATAGGCGAGCGCGATCGGCGTCGAGCCCGACGCCACGCGGTTGCCGGCCAGGATCTCGACACCCTCTGGCGAACTCAGCACATCGGGATCGAGCCCGAGCTGGCGGGCGAGCGCATGGTTGAGCTTGAGCAGCCT
>MEMN01000054.1:1112-4183 GCA_001767945.1 Alphaproteobacteria bacterium RIFCSPHIGHO2_12_FULL_66_14
CGCGACATCGCCCGGAGTGAACAGTCCAGAATCGTTGGCCATGGCAAATTATCCCACGCTACAGGCCGGCGGGCCAGCCGGCCGCCTCCACGACATCGTTGCCCGAATGCGGCAATTCCATGAGAATCCAGCATGACCAAACCTAGTCATCCGCGACGAGACTTTCTTCGCACCGGTGCGGCAGCCCTGGCCGGCGTCGCCGTGACGGGCGATGTGCTGGCCCAGGCCCCGCCCCGGCCGGCGATCACCGGCGGCAGCGAATCCGCCTTCCCCTCGGCCGAAGCGCCGGGCTCGAACGATGGCGGCTACAACATCCTCTTCATCCTGACGGACCAGGAACACTACATGGGACCGGATTGGCCCGTGCCACTGCCGGGGCACGAACGGCTACGCCGCACCGGCACCTTTTTCGAGAACCACCAGATCGCCGCCGACATGTGCTCGGCGTCACGCGCGGTGATCTACACGGGCCTGCACATGCCGCTGAATGGCATCTTCGACAATGCCGGCGTGCCTTACATGAAGAGCCTCGATCCCAAGCTGCCGACCATCGGCAAGATCCTGCGCCGGCTCGGCTACTACACCGCCTACAAGGGAAAATGGCATTTGAACGCGGCGATGGCGGTGGAGAACCAGGCCAACGACATCAAGGCGCTGTTCGAGACCACGATGGACCGCGACTACGGCTTCTACGACTACACCGGCGTCGGCGACTTCATCGAGGGCGCACAGGGCGGCTACCAGTACGACCAGATCACGACGGCGCAGGCCGTGCAGTGGCTGAAGGCCAAGGGCCGGCCGATGACGGACAAGCGGCAGCCCTGGTATCTCGCCGTCAATCTGGTGAATCCACACGACGTGATGTGGGTGAACACCGACACGCCCGGGCAGCCGCCCGAGCAGGCTGTCGACGCGCTGCTCAAGATCGCCTTCCCGCCCGACGACACGCTCTACAAGCGGCAATGGAACGAGATTCCGCTGCAAAAGACCTGGCAGCAGTCGCTCGACACGCCCGACCGCGTGCCGGCGCACCGTATCTATCATGCCGCCAACGGCGTTCTGACCGGCCTGATCCCGCAGCGGGAGAGCCGCGTGAGGCTGCGGCAGAACTACTATTTCAACGCCATCCGCGACGTCGACCAGCAGATCGTGCAGCTCCTGGATCAGCTCGATCGCCTCGACCTCACCGACAACACCATCGTGATCTTCACCTCCGACCACGGCGAGTTGCTGGGTTCTCACGGTGGCCTGTCGGGCAAGGGCACGACGACCTACCGTCAGCAGAACCATGTCCCGATGCTGGTGGTGCATCCGGCGATGAAGGGCGGCCAGCGCTGTGTGGAGACGACGTCGCATCTCGACTTCGTGCCGAGCATCGTTGCCCTGACCGGCAAGCCGACGGCGCCGGTGGCCGACGTCATGGCGAGGATGAAGGGCCGGGACTTCTCGCCGCTGCTGCGTCAGCCGGCGAACCCCGAGTTTACGCGAAGCCGTGGCGGTGTGCTGTTCTGCTACAGCCAGCTCATGGTCCACGACCCGGACTTCACGCGGGAGTACTACGAAACGATGCTGAACAAATCGATCGCGAGCTCCGCGAAGTTCCGCACGCTCGAATCCTTCCCCGTCGACTGGCGGTTGCGGGTCTGCATCCGCTCGATCGTCGACGAACGCTACAAGTTCAGCCGGTACTTCTCGTTCCGCGGGTTCAATACGCCCGCGACACTCGACCAGCTGAAGGCCATGAACGACCTCGAACTCTATGATCTCAACAACGATCCCGACGAGATCGTGAACCTAGCCTACGACTTCGAGCGCAACCGCGACCTGATCGCGACGATGAATGCCAAGCTCAATGCGCTCATCGCCCGCGAGATCGGTGTCGACGACGGCAGCTTCATGCCGCTGAAGGGCTGGATAGACTGGAGCAAGGCCGGCCCCGCGGCCATCAACATCTAACATCGGCCGGCTGCGCCACGAATGCCCCTGTGGCATACTTGCGGGGAGGAATTGCCCCGATGCACCCCCTGATCCAGCTTTGCCTGTTGGTGGCGTTTGCCCTGGCGCAGCCTGCTTTCGCCGCGCCGCTCGACGATGCCAACGCCGCCTATCAGCGCGGCAACTATGCCGGAGCCGAGACGATTCTGCTGCCGCTCGCCGAAGGCGGGAACGCCTACGCCCAGTACCGCCTCGGCCTGGTTTACCTCGAGGCGACGGGCGAAATGAGGAGCCCCGAGGAAGCCGCCAAGTGGTTCGAATCGGCGGCGCTGCAGGGCCAGCCCCACGCCCAGTACAAGCTCGGCATCCTGTATGTGAACGGCAACGGCGTGCCGAAGGACTTCGTCCAGGCCTACATGTGGCTCAGCCTCAGCACACGCCACATCGCCGGCAGCGGCTCCGAAGCCGTCCGACAGCGTGACTTGCTGGTGCCGCGGATGTCTTCCTCGCAGCTCTCGGACGCCAAGAAGCTGGTGCGGACCTGGCGCCCGGTGAAGTTCGACCCGGACGCAGTGCCGCAACGCTAGAAGGCGTCCGGCCAGCGTTCGGTAAGTGCCGACACCATGTCGTCGACCCGGGCCGCGAGCAGCCGCTCGCCCTTGAAGGCCGTGGCGCGTGACGCGTCGCCGGTGGCCGCGGTCGTCTTGAAGTCGCCCTCGGGCGCCAGCCGGTCCATGCGCACGCTGCGCGGTTCGAGTGCCAGCACCACCGAGGTCTCGCGTTCGTCGGCATGGCCACCCTCGAGGCTGTCGAACAAGGAGTCGGCCGCCATACCGAGCAGCCGTATGTGCAGCACCGCGACATCGCCCAGGTCGTTCGCCACCTCGTCGAGCGGCTTCTCGGTCGAGACGCCGGTGTTGAGGATCGCGATCCGCCGCACGCCGTGAGCGCGGAGATTGCCGGCGAGTTCGCGCATCAGCGCCTTGAAGGTGCCGGCCGTGAGATGCTGGCTGCCGGCGAACGATGTGAAAGCAGGATAGAAGCCGAAGCCCACGACTGGCGCCGCCACCACGGGCAGGCGCTCGATCAGCCCCTGGGCGAGCGCGCGGGCAGTCAGCGCGTCGGTCTTGAGCGGC
>MEMN01000054.1:4190-10532 GCA_001767945.1 Alphaproteobacteria bacterium RIFCSPHIGHO2_12_FULL_66_14
CACCGGCACGACCACGACGGCGCCCGCGTCGAAGCGTGCCCTGGCCTCCTGCCAGGTGAGATCCTCCAGCCAGACTCCGATGCCGTCGCTCATGATTCCCATGGCAACAATACGCGCGAGGTGGGCCGCGTGCCCATCACGATCATCTTGCGCCACCGCGTGCCGGGCGCCCGATCGTCGAGCACGACGCGGCCGCCCACCATCGAAATGCCGAGGTCGCGCCACAGGGCCGCGAGATCGACCGGCTCGGCGCGTGCGACGTGGCGCTCGATCAGGCTCGCCATCGCCGTCGTGCCGGTGGCGCGATCGCAGGCGGCGGCATACTCGTCGAGACCAACCCGCAACGAGCCATCGAGCCCGTTCCACAGCGCACCGCCCAGGCAATTCTCCAATCCCTTGCCGCCCAGCGTCGCGCGCCGGATCGCCAAGTCTGCCAGCAGCATGAAAGTGGCGCCGCCCCAGTAGTTCTGCCGGCCCGACGCGTTCGCGAGTCCGATCGTGAATGCGCCGGCGCCCTGCGGCATGCTCTCCACCCACTCGCGCCACACTTCTTCCTCGGTCTTCCAGCCGGCGCGGGCGCGGATGATCGGTTCGACGTAGGTCGCGGCTCCCTCCATGAACCAGGTGCTGCGGCCGCGGACGAACGGCATGCCGGTATGGATGAGCTCGTGCGTCAGCACCCAGTCGTTGAACAAGCGGCGCGTGTCGACCTCGGCACCGACTTGGACCATCACCGTGACGCCGCCCCCCGGCACGGTGCGGCCATAACCGACGCCGCGCCGCGAGCCGGCGGGCACCAGCCCCAGCAGCATCTGGCGGGCGGTGAAGCCCTGCCAATAGTTGGCCTGTGCCTCGGCGGTCCGTCGCACCCAGTCGATGAGCGTGGTGCGGCTGGCCTCGGGGACACCGTCGAGGATGGCGACCTGCAGCACGCCCTGTCCCCGGCGTTGTCCTGGACGCAACGAACCAGGCAGGGGGACGGCGACCTCCTGCAGGCCGAGGCGGCCGAGCGCGCTGTAGCCTGCGAAGCGAACGGTCGTCCCGGACAGACGGCTGGCATCGCCCACCTTGGGCAGACCGGCAGCGAACACGAGCCCGGCCGCCGTCGTCATGCGAATGTCGATGATCGGTGCACGATCGTAGCCGCGCGGCTCGAGCAGCCAGGCTGACAGGAGAGCGAGCACACCGCCGCCGCGCTGGACGGCGACCGACACCTGGTCGACGGCACGTGCATAGCCGGTGAGGTCGTAGCGATAGCGCGCCTCGACGAGGCCGCCCCGCGGCTCGACCCGCCACGTGTTGGCCGAGGGCAGCAGCGTCCGGCCGTCGCCGTCGCGGAAATCCGTCACCTTGCCGGCGACGCGGTCGCCGTCGGCGTGGAACGAAACCGCGCCCGTCGAGCGGCAGCGATAGACGATGTCGAGCCTCAGCCCGTCGTCGTCGCTGAGCGTGCCGTCGACGGTGCAGTCGGGCGCCGGCACGGGCTGGGCCGACGCCGGTGCAACGGCGAGGGCCAGCAAGGTCGCGATCAGGATCCGCTGGAACATGGCCGACGCTAGCATGTGCTAGGGTCGAGGGAATGAACCCGGCCGTTCACGTTTTGCGGCGCATGGGCGGCCGCGCCACCACACTGCTGCCTTTTTCGCTGGGGCTCGGACTCCTGTTCCAGGACATCGCCGCTCTCGCGCGGCCGCTGCTCTGGCCCCTCGCCGTGGCGCTGCTGATGCTGGCGCTGGCCCGCACCGACTGGATACGGCTCTCCTCGCTCCTGCGGCGCCCGGGGCTGGCGATCGCACTGTCGCTGCTCAATTTGATCGCGGTGCCCCTGGTCGTCTGGCCGATCTGGCAGGCGCTCGGCCTGTGGCCCGGCCTGATCGCAGCGCTCTGCCTCAGCGCCATGGCGCCCGGCATCATCTCGGCAGCCACCACGGCCACCTTCCTGCGACTCGACTCGTCGCTGGCGCTGCTGCTGACGCTGTTCACCAACTTCCTGGTCCCCTTCACCCTGCCACCGCTGGCGCTGTGGCTGCTCGACCTCGACCTCAAGATAGGTGCCGTCGATCTCAGCCTGCGGCTTGCCCTCATCGTGGCGGTGGCGCTGGCCGGCGCGATCGTCATCCGCCGCTTCCTGGGACCGCGGCTCGCCGAGGCTGGCACGACTCTTGATGGGCTCTCGGTCGTGGTGCTGATGGTGTTCGCCATTCCCCTGATGGACGGCGTGATGGCGCGGGCGCTGGCCGAGCCGGTGAAGCTGGCGGGCTTCATCGCCGGTGCCTTCGGCGGGATGATCCTTTGCAACCTCGTGATGGCCGCCGCCACCTTGCCATTTCTCGACCGGCGCACCGCGCTCACGGCGGGCTACTGCTCGGGCGGGCGGCACAATGCCCTGCTGATGGCGGTGCTGCCGGCCTCGGCCGACGCCGACATCTTCCTGTTCATCGCCGCCGTGCAGTTTCCGATCTACCTGATGCCCACCTTGCTCCAGCCGCTCTATCGCCGCTTGCTGCCCCGCTAGGGGCGGGGTAACGATCCGGCCACGGGGACTTTTTCCGGGAGACATGAGATGAAGCGCAGACTCCTTCTCGCCACGGCCGCGACCCTGCTCGCGACGCCGGCTTTCGCACAAACCAAGTGGGACCTGCCGGCGGCCTATCCGGCGACCAACTATCACAGCGTCAACCTCCAGAAGTTTGCCGACGGGGTGAAGGCCAGCAGCGGCGGCAAGCTCGAGATCGTCGTCCATCCCGGCGCCTCGCTGTTCAAGGCGCCCGAGATCAAGCGCGCGGTGCAGACCGGCCAGGCCGCGATCGGCGAAATTCTGGTCTCCAACTTCGAGAACGAGGACCCGATATACGGCCTCGACGTCGTGCCCTTCCTCGCCACCTCCTTCCCCGAGGCCAAGAAGCTGTGGGCGGCGCAGAAGCCGCTGCTGGAGAAGAAGGCCGCCGCCCAGGGCATGGTCGTGCTGTTCGCCGTGCCGTGGCCGCCGCAGGGCCTCTACGCCAAGAAGGAGATCAACTCGCTGACCGACATGAAGGGGCTGAAGTTCCGCGCCTACAACCGCGGCACCTCGCGCATCGCCGAGCTGACGGGCGCCCAGCCCATCACCATCCAGGCCGCCGAACTCAGCCAGGCACTGGCCACCGGCAAGGTCGATTCGTTCATCTCGTCGGGCGCCACTGGCGTCGACTCCAAGGTATGGGAGCAGCTCACACACTTCTATGACACCCAGGCGTGGCTGCCGAAGGACGCCGTGCTGATGAACAAGGCCGCCTTCGACAAACTCGACGATGCCACCAAGAAGGTCGTGCTGGCCGAAGCCGCCAAGGCCGAGGCGCTGGGCTGGGCCGAGGCCGAGAGGTTGTCCAAGGGTTTCCTCGAGACGCTGGCGAAGAACGGCATGAAGGTCCAGTCGCCCTCGCCCAAGCTCGCCGCCGAATACAAGGAGCTCGGCAAGAAGCTGACGGCCGAATGGATGGCCAAGGCCGGCGCCGACGGCAAGGCCGTGGTCGACGCCTACAACAAGAAGTAGGCGCCCGCCTTCGTGCGGTCCGCCCTCAAGACGCTCTACGAGTGGACGGGAATCCTGGGCGGCATCTTCATGGTGCTGCTTCTGGTCTTCGTCCTCTACTCAGTCGGGCCGGGCATCGGCCTGTGGCTGGAGCAGACCTTCGGCCTGCCCAACTTCTTTCCCTACGTCGCGCGCTCGGCCGACGAGTTCGCGGGCTATGCCATGCTCGCCTCGGCCTTCCTGGCCTTTGCCTCGACCTTCGGCCGCGGCGAGCACATAAGGGTGACGCTGTTCCTGCAGCGCCTGCAGGGCCTGCCGCGGCGGCTGGCCGAGATCTGGTGCCTGGGCCTCGGTGCCCTGCTCAGCGGCTATCTCGCCTGGTTCTCGATAAAGCTCTGCTGGCAAAGCTACGAGATCAACGATCTCTCGACCGGCCTGATCGCCATTCCGCTCTGGATGCCCCAGGTCGGTATGGCAGTCGGCGCCGCCGTCCTCTTCATCGCCGTCGTCGAGCAGCTCGTCGTGGTCGTCTCGGGTGGCGCGCTGATGGCAGAACCCAGCGGCGAGGAAGCCGCGCATCTCGAGCGCTGAATGAGTGGCATCGACGCCCAGATCGCGCTGCTGGCCATCGCCGCGCTGTTCTTCCTGTTCGGCACCGGCGTGTGGATCGGCATGAGCATGATCGGCGTGTCGATCGCCGTGATGTGGACCTTCGCGCCCGCCAAGCCCGCCGGCGACTCGATGGCCACGGTCATCTTCTCCGATCTGTCGTCGTGGACGCTGACGGCGCTGCCCCTCTTCGTCTGGATGGGCGAGGTGCTGTTCCGCACCGCCATCTCCGAGGAGATGTTCCGCGGCCTCGCCCCCTGGATGCGCCGCCTGCCCGGCCGGCTGGTCCACACCAACATCATCGGCTGCACCATCTTCGCCGCCGTCTCCGGCTCCTCGGCCGCCACCGTCGCCACCATCGGCAAGATGACGGTGCCGGAGTTGCGCCGCCGCGGCTATCCCGACGCCATCGCCATCGGCAGCCTGTCGGGCGCCGGCACGCTCGGCCTGCTGATCCCGCCGTCGCTGATCATGATCGTCTACGGCGTGCAGGCCGAAGTCTCGATCGCCAAGCTGTTCGCCGCCGGCATCATCCCCGGCGTTCTGCTGGCCGGGCTGATGATGGCCTATGTCGCGGGCTGGTCGCTGCTCAACCCGTCGAAGGTGCCGCCGCCCGATCCGGCGATGCCTCTGGCCGAGAAGCTCAGGGAGTCGAGTTCGCTGATCCCGGTCGTGCTGCTGATCCTCCTCGTGCTGGGCTCGATCTATTCCGGCATCGCCACCGCGACCGAGTCGGCGGCGTTCGGCGTCGTCGGCTCCTTCGCCATCGCCGCCTGGCAGCGCCGCCTCACCTGGAAGAACCTCTGGGACAGCGTGATGGGCGCCACGCGCCTCACCTCGATGATCCTGCTGATCCTGGCCGGCGCCTCGTTCCTGAAACTCGCCATGGGCTTCACCGGTCTGCCGCGCCACCTCGCCGAGACCATCGCCGCCATGGGCCTGACGCCCGGGATGCTGATCCTGGTGCTGGCCGTCCTCTACATCATCCTCGGCTGCTTCCTCGACGGCATCTCGATGATCGTGCTGACCGCAGCCATCGTGCTGCCGATGGTCGAGCAGGCCGGTATCGACAAGATCTGGTTCGGCATCTTCATCACCATCGTGGTCGAGATGGCGCAGATCACGCCGCCGGTCGGCTTCAACCTGTTCGTGCTGCAGGGCATGACCGGCAAGTCGATCTTCTGGATCGGCAAGGTCTCGCTGCCCTTCTTCCTCGCCATGGTCCTGTGCGTGGTCCTCCTCTATGTCTTCCCGGGCCTGGTCAACTGGCTGCCCGGCCTGATGGTCAACGCCGCGCGTTGAGGCCGGCGTAGAAGTCCGCCAGCAGGTCGAGCACGTCGAACACCGGCAGGCCGAGCGCCGCCTGCAACGCGTTCTTGTACGGCGGCAGGTTGGTGCATTCGAGCACGACGGTGTCGATGCCGGGATGCCGCGCCACGAGATCGCGGCCGGCCGCCACGACTTCGCGCTCCACGACATCGCGATCGAGCGTGAGGCCGTTCCTCAGGAACGTGCCCGCAAACGAACTGTCCTCGGGCAATCCCACGAACGGTGTGTCCTCGGGCGCGCCCACCGCCGCGAAGTGCGCCGGTGTCAGGTTCCTGGCCGAGGCGGTGATCACGCCGACCTTCTTGCCCTTCAACGCCTTGATGCGCAGCAGCGCCGAGGTCGCGACCGGCACCGGCGACACGGCGGCGAGATCGTTCTGGTAGAGCGCGAGGAAGCCGCAGCTCGTCGACAAACCGATCGCACCCTCGGCCGCCAGCGCCTCGGCGTTGGCCTTGAGCGCCGCCAGCACGCGCGGCCGGTCGGGATGGGATGTCACGGCGTCGGCGGAACGGATGCCCTCCATACGGCGGAAGATCACCGGGAAGTCGAACGAGGCGGCATTGCCGATGTCGCCCACGATGCGCGGAAAGCGCGTGTCGAGCATCAGGATACCGAGCGGCTTCCGGTCAGACATTGCGCCGCGCGATCGCCTTGCCGGCCACGTAGCCGAAGGTGAGACACGGCCCGATGGTGGTGCCGGCGCCGACCGCCTTGGTGCCGATCGGGCTCGCCATGGCGATGCCGGCGCAGTAGAGCCCGCCGATCATACTGCCGTCGGGCCTGAGCACCTGACCGTGCCGGTTGGTGCGCGGCCCGCCCTTGGTGCCGAGGCTGACATAGAGGAAGGGCGCGGCATAGAACGGCCCCTGCTCGACCGTGCCCAGCGCGCGGTC
>MEMN01000054.1:10630-12371 GCA_001767945.1 Alphaproteobacteria bacterium RIFCSPHIGHO2_12_FULL_66_14
GCGCCAGCGGGTCGAGGCCGATCTCCCGCGCCAGCGCCTCGATCGTGTCGGCCTTGCGGATGAAGCCCTTCTCCTTCGAGGCGAAGTGCATGGAGAGAGTCATCGCCTTGGCATAGCGCGAATCGAAGATGCGCCAGGCCGGCAGATGCATCGGCTTGCCGTCGGGGCCGCGCTCGTCGACCGCGACGCCCAGCGCCGGGCTGCCCTCGCTCACGAACCGCTTCGCGTGGCGGTTCACCAGGATCACATGTGGCGCATAGGTTTCCAGCAGTGGCTGGGCGTGGCGGCGGCCCTCGTAGGTCGTGAAGGTGGCGGGCGAGATCAGCGCCTGGTCCATGTGCGCGAGTTCCGCCCCCGCCTCGGCCGCCATCACCTGGCCGTCGCCGGTGTTGGTGTCGGGCGCGCCCAGCAGGTCGATGCCGGGGAAGTGCTTGGCCATCAGCTCGCGGTTCCAGTCGAAGCCGCCGGTCGCCAGCACCACACCGCGGGCGGCGCGGATCGTGCGCTTCTCACCGTCGATCGTGGCCTCGACGCCGACGACGGAACCGCCGTCCGTCACCAGCCGCTTGACGGCGGCATCGGTCACGATCCGGCAGCCCTTGTCGAGGCAGCCGCGCGCCAACCCCACGATCAGCGCATTGCCCGCGCCGACGCGCGCCGTCAGCAGCCGCCACAGCAGGGTGGGCGCCATGCCTAAGGCGCCGCGCACCGGGTTCTTCAGCACGCCGTCGACCAGTTCGCGATAAGTGAAGAGCTGCGTCTTCACCGAGGGCCGCACGCGGTTCCACAGGCGGCCCAGCACGAAGCGGCTGATCGGCAAGGTCGACACCATGCGGCCGAACGCCTTGCCGCCTGGCGCCTCGGCATAGAGGTCGGGATGGTTGACGAGTTCGAAGCGGAGCGGCGTCTCGTCCTCGAGGAACTTCAGCATCGGCGCCGACTGCTCGGCCAGCACCTGCCACAACTCGTCCTCGTCCTTCTGCCAGCCCGGCGGCGCCGCACCCCTTATGTAGTCGAGCGTTTCCTCGGGAGAATCGGAAATGCCCGCCGCCGCCATGTGATGGTTGCCCGGCACCCAGGTGCCGGCACCGGACATGGCCGACGTGCCGCCGAGCCAGCGCGACTTCTCCAGCACGACGACCTTCGCCCCGTCGTGGGCGGCCGCCAGCGCGGCGGAGAGTCCCGCCGAACCGGACCCGACCACGATGACGTCGGCGTCCATTATTTCGGCGGCTCCGGCCATTTCTTCTGCGCACTGCGCGCGGTCTCGAACCACCTGGAGACACGCATCACGCCGAGATCGTCGAAGCGGCGGCCGGCGATCTGCAGGCCGATCGGCTTGCCCTCTTTGGTGTAGCCGCAGTTGATCGAGGACGCGGGCTGCTCGCTCATGTTGTAGGGCAGGGTGAAGCCGATATGGTCCATCGCGCGGTTGACGTCGTTGGACGGCATCTCCCACTCGGCCGGGAAGGTCGGGACCGGCGAGGTCGGCGACAGCACGTAGTCGAACGGCTGCGTCGCCTTCACCGTGGCGGCGCGGATCGCCATGTAGTTGGCGATGCCCTTGATCACCATCGGGCCCGAGATATCGGCGCCGCCGCGGCACCACTGGGCGATGAAGGGCAGCACCTTGGCCTGCCTGGCGTGGGAGAGCGCGGAGAAATCGACCCAGCTCCGCACCCGCCAGAAGAGATCCTGCAGGTCGAGCATGGCCGGGGTCATGAACGGCGCCACCGGCTCG
>MEMN01000054.1:12416-14092 GCA_001767945.1 Alphaproteobacteria bacterium RIFCSPHIGHO2_12_FULL_66_14
CCGATCCTCAGGCCCTTGGGTTCGAGCGAACCGGCACTAAAATCGATGTCGGCCGGCGGCAGGTTCATGTGGTCGCGCGCGTCCGGCTTGGAAAGCTCGGCCATCAACAGACAGGCGTCCGCGACGCTGCGCGTCATCGGCCCGATCGCGCGCCCGAAGTACGGCGGATCGACCGGCACGCGGCCGAGGCTGGGTTTTAGCGTAAAGATGCCGTTCCACGCGGCGGGCAGGCGCACCGAGCCGCCGATGTCGGTGCCGAGATGCAGCGGACCGTAGCCCGCCGCCGCCCCTGCCCCCGCGCCGGCGCTGGAGCCGCCGGGATTCCACGCGAGGTTCCATGGATTGCGCGTCAGTGGATGGAAGGAACTGCGGCCCGACGACAGCATGCCGTAGTCGGGCATGGTGGTCTTGCTGAGGATGATGGCACCCGCCTCGCGCACGCGGGCCGCCGCCGGTGCGTCGGCCGCCGCGGGGACCAGCTCGGTCGCCGCCGTGCCGAGCGGCATCGGGACGCCCCTGGTGGCGATGTTCTCTTTTATGGTGATGGGCACGCCATCGAGCGCACCCTGCGGTGCGCCCTTCTGCCAGCGCTTCGCCGACTCCTGGGCGGCCTTGCGGGCGCCGCCGAAGTCGGGCGCGTAGAGCGCCTTCAGTTTCGGCTCCCACGCCTCGATGCGGGCGATGACACCGTCGACGGCTTCGACCGGCGAGAGCTTTTTGGATTTGTAGGCGGCGAGCAGCTCGACGGCGCTCATGTCATGGATGTTGGTGGGGATTTGGGTCATGCCGGCACGTTATCTCCTCGCCGACCGGCGAGCCACCGTTCGAGATCGGCTGCGCTGGCGAGCCGCACCGGCTGCTCATCGTCGCCCGGGAACTGGAAGCGTGCGCGGTGATGAGCGAACACGTCGGGCGCGATAGGGCCGCGCGCACCGGTACGCGCGTTCTCCGCGATGCGCGCGTCGATCATGGCCAGCGGCGTGTCGACGAACAGCAGCACGAACGGCGCGCCGGCCGAGGCCGAGACCTGGCGGAAGCGATCGCGCAGGAAGCGGTGCGAGAAGGTGTCGTCGACCACGACGCTGCGGCCCGACGCCAGCACGGAGCGCGCCGTCGTCGCCGCCATCAGGCCGGTCTTCTCCCATTCGGAATCGTCCATCACCGTGCCGCCGTCGAAGCCGCGCGCGGCGTTGATCGCGTCGTAGGAGATCAGCTCGGCGCCCATTTCGGCGGCGACCCGGCGCGCGATCGTCGACTTGCCCGAGAAGGCGAGACCACAGAGCGCGATGAGTTCAGGTTTCATGTGTCTTCTCTACCCCCTCCGCCCCCTGCGGGGGCACCTGCGCGCTATGGCCATCGAGGCCATAGCGCTGACCCGCGCTACGCGCGAGGGAGGAGTTCGGTTCTACTCCTCCCCCGTCTCGGGTCGTCGCTATGGCCGCTTCGGCCATAGCGACCAGGTGGCCCGCAGGATCGGAGGGGGTGATCGGTACCTCCATGACCTGTGGAGGTGCGATGTCCGCCGGAACGGCGGGCAAGTAGTTGATCGGGGCGGGTGATTCGGCTTCGACCGGTGCCGCCGGATGCACGTCAGAAGCGTGCATTTCGGGAATTGGCGTCGCGGCCGGGCGCCGCGCCTCGATCTCCATCTCCTTCAGCCGGATCTCGTGCGCCCG
>MEMN01000055.1 GCA_001767945.1 Alphaproteobacteria bacterium RIFCSPHIGHO2_12_FULL_66_14
GCCCCTGCTCGCGCAGTTCGGCTTCCTCGAATATCTCAAGGTCGACCAGAGCGTGGCCGATTCGGACGTGACGCCGGAATACTGCGCCAAGCACAACTGGATCGTGGGCTCGCCGAAGACAGTCATCGAGAAGATCGAGAAGATCTACGACGAGGTCGGCGGCTTCGGGCAGCTCCTGGTGTTCGGCTTCGACTACGTCGAGAACCCCAAGGCCTGGCGCCACTCGCTCGAACTCTTGTCAAAGGAGGTCATGCCCAAGGTGCAGCACCTCAAGCCGAAAGCGGTGAAGCTGGCGGCGGAGTAGAACGGCGAACGTCGGCTTCTCCGGATTAACCGAGCCTCTTGAGGTGATCGGCCAGTCGTACGGCGAGCGCGATGATCGTCAAGGTCGGGTTGGCCCAACCGCCGCGCGAAAACAGAGAGCCGCCTGCGAGATACAGATTGTCGACGCTCAGCAGCCGGCAATCGGGATTGACGACGGCCCATTTGTCCTTGGCCGCCATTCGCGTCGTGCCCAGCGCATGCTGCCCGGACAGGATGGTCGGCGGATTCGGAATGAGTTTGAAGCTGTCCTTCTCGATGTATCCGACGTCCTTATCGTCCAGCTCGCTTCCAACGAGCTTGAGGGCGATGTCCCTCATTTCAATGTCAAGTTTAGTGAGCTTCAGGTTCACTTCCGCCACTGGATCGAAAAGGATCGGATCCTTGACGGTGCTGCTCAAGCCGACGTTGCTGTCATTGTCCCAACTGGGCGTTTGTTCCCACAGGAAATTGACGGTGCCTCGCCCTGGCTTCTCGGGGAACTGCATCCATGCCCGGAAGTTGGGCATCTGCCTGGCAATCATCGAGGCCGGCGTGGGTTCGAGCACCGCAAGAATGTTCGGGGGATGGGTCGTGCGACCGATCCGGGTGAACTGGGTATAGTACTGCCGGATGGCCGCCGTTACCTTGGCTGTCGAGGTAAACTCCGCCGCCTCGAAAATCAAAGGATGGGTGAAGAACGCCTTTCCCAGGGCCGGCGGCGCGTTTCGCGCGATGTCGGGCGAATTGAGCAGCAGCCTTGCATTCTCGACCGCGCCGGCAGCCAGGACGTATCGACGGGCATTGACATAGAAGTCATGAGTCACACTGCCATCGACGGCGTCGCTGGCGTCGCTGGTAATGGTCGTAGCCCAGACGCCCGCCACCGACTTGCCGTCCGGCGTGGTTTCAAATTTGCGGACGTTGGCATTGCGGTAGATGGCGATGTTGGGGGAAGCCTCAATGTCAGGGTCCCAAACGTGCTGAAAATCCAGCCGGCCGTCAGTCTCCCTGAGATTGGCATTTTGGATCTGCAGGATCACGGAAGTCTGGAGTTCGGACTTCTCCTTCAGCTTCATGACTTCGATCGTGTAGTCGGCTCTGTTCTCCTTCGTCCAGTATGACGCATCGCCATACTTGTCGACGTCCCAGTCGTTGTCAGCAGGCTGGGAATTTCCGAGTGAGCAGTACGCCATGGCCCTCTTGAAGTATTTCTTGCTCTTGTCGTTGGTGTCGAGCAGGTCCGTCGCAACTACATCCGGCCAGGCGAATTCGGAAGGTCGCGTGAGATCGGTCCGCGTCAGCGGCGTCGTCCAACCTCCCCAGCAATTCGTCGTGCCACCATAGCAGCGAATGCGCGAACTGCCGAAAAAGTCGTGTTCATCCTCAGGAGCAGTCTTGAGGACGCCCGTGCACATCTGCTGGACGATGGGATCCTCGTAGCGATGATGCGCCGGATTGGGAACGCCGGGTCCCCGGAGCTCATGCGAAACATTGTGCGGCAAGGCCGGCTGCCGCACGTTGATGCGACTGCTTTCGAGGACGATCACCCTCGCCCGCGTCTGCACGAATTCGTGGGCGAGCGTAAGGCCGGCCGCTCCCGTCCCGATGATGCAGACATCGGCGTGTAGGACGGTGTTGGGTCGGACATCGGCTCCGGCATCGTATTTCATGCCTTCATCCCCTAAGAGAGCCGCGGAACCAAGCCGCAGCTGTGTTGCCTGCGAACGCGACCGATTAGAGAACGCCCTTTTTGAATACCCGTGTAACGTGCATCAATGAAGTCAAAAAAAGGTCAATCGTCGACTAGTGAGATATGACGACTGCAGGACGGGTGTGGGCCGCTATGCGTGGTGCTTCGACAGCCACGCCGCGGCGGCAAAACCCATCGCGGCGACCAGCATGATGCCGGCCAGGCCCCACAGCACCGGCGTATAGCCGCCGAACGCCCCCCAGGCGAGCGAAGCCACGATCGGGCCCGCCGCGCGCATGACGTTGGTCGGCATGGTGAGCGCGCCGGAGACCACGCCATAACCTTCGGGGCCGATGAATTCGGGGACGGCCATGCCGCGCAGGATGGTCACCAGCCCGTTGGCGACGCCGTAGATGATGGCGAACAGGATGAGGCCGTAGACGTCGCTCACCCCCAAGGCCAGCATCGTCATTGCGACCGGGAAGGCGAAGTAGATCAGGGCGCCGAGCTGGATGGTGGTGACGTGCTTCTGTCCGACCATCAGCAGCACGCGGCCGACGACCTGCATGGGGCCGATCAGCGCAATGATCGCCATGACGACGGCGATCGGCACGCCACGGTCGTCGAGCAGCGGGATCAGGTGGAAGCTCATCGCCGAGAAGGCAAGCCCGTAGCCGGCGAAGGCGACGACCAGTCCCCAGAACGCCGGCACCCGCACCGCCGCCGCCAGCGGGCTCTTCTTGACGCTGCCCTCGGCCGGCGGCACCGGCGCGGCAATGGCGATCGCCTCCGTCCGCGGTCCCGGCACGAACAGCCAGTGCATGAGGGCGACGCCCAGGTTGACCGCGGCCATCACCTCGAGCGTCGGACGCCAGTCGATGCGCTCGATCAGAAGCTGGGCGAACGGAATGCCGAAGGTGCTGGCGAGGCCGCCGAGGAAGGTCATGAGCAGGATCGCCTGCCTGTAGCGCGGGCCATAGACGCGCGTGATCACCGCGAAGGCTGGCTCGTAGAGGATGACCGCCTGGCAGACACCGAGCCCGATCCACAGGGCGTAGAATATCGGCAGAGAATCGACTCGCGACCACACCAGCAGCATCACGGCGGCGAATAGCGAACCACCGGTCATCAGCGTGCGGCCGTGTCCGCGGTCGATCCAGGCACCGACCGGAATGGAGCAGAGGCCGGCAACGAGCAGGCCGGCCGAGAGCGCTCCGAACATGGAACTGCGTGACCAGCCGAGCTCCTGCTCCATCGGCACGACGAACAGCGGGAAGGTGTAGTAGACGAGGCCCCAGGAGATGAGCTGGCCGATCGAGAGCATCCAGAGAATGGTCGACGGGCGCCTTCGCCACGGACCGCCCGCCCCACTCTTCAACATCGTCGCTCCGCTCTCGTCACGCTCCGCAGGCAGCCAGCCTAGCGTGGTGATGGATCGGAAGATAGGCTTCAAAGGATGACGCGTTGCCCGGTTGCCGCCGGTTGCTTCCGGCCTACAATGCCCGTCTCGAAAATCCGCGAGGCGAGATCATGAAACGGCATCCTTCGAAGAAGCTCACCTTGGCGCTCGCGGCCACCCTGTTCGCGATACCCGCGATCGGAGGCGCGCTCGCCTGCACGCGCACGCTCTATGTCGGGGCCGACAACACGGTGATCACCGGGCGCAACATGGACTGGCAGGAGGACATGTCCTCCAACCTCTGGGTCTTCCCGGCCGGCATGAAGCGCAATGGCGCGGCCGGACCGAAATCCATCGAATGGACGTCGAAGTACGGCAGCGTCGTGGTCTCCGGCTACGAAGTCGGCAGCGCCGACGGCATGAACGAAAAGGGCCTGGTCGCCAACCTGCTTTATCTCGCCGAGTCCGACTACGGCAAGGCAGTCGAGGGCCGGCCCTTCCTGTCGATTGCCGCCTGGCCGCAATTCGTGCTCGACAATTATGCAACGGTCGCCGAAGCGGTCGAGGCGCTGCGCAAGGAGACCTTCAACGTGCTGGCGCCAACCCTGCCGAACGGTTCGCCTGCGGCACTGCATCTCGCGATCTCCGATTCATCCGGCGACTCGGCGATCTTCGAGTATGTCGGCGGCAAGCTGCAGATCCATCACGGCAAGAAATATACCGTGATGACCAACTCGCCGGTCTACGATCAGCAGCTCACGCTCGACGACTACTGGAAGGGCATCGGCGGCACGACGTTCCTGCCCGGCACCGCGCGCGCCGCCGATCGCTTCGTGCGCGCCTCGTTCCTGCTGAGCGCGATTCCCAAGACGGTCGACAAGAATTTCATCAAGAGCGTGCCAGAGCAATCTTTCGCCTATCAGGCGGTGGCGAGCGTCATGAGCGTGCAGCGCGCCGTCAGCGTACCTCTCGGCATGACCACGCCGAACGAGCCCAACATTTCCTCGACGCTGTGGCGCACCGTCTCGGACCAGAAGAACCTGGTCTATTATTTCGACTCGGCGACCCGCCCCAATACCTTCTGGGTGTCGCTCGGCAAACTCAACCTCAAGCCCGGCGCGCCGGTGAAGAAGCTCACGATCCAGAACGGCGAAGTATTCTCGGGTGAAGTTGCGGCCGACTTCAAGCCCGCCGAGCCGTTCAAGTTCCTGCCCGCCTCGCCGAACTGATCCATGCGAATCGGCATCGATCTCGGCGGCACGAAAATCGAAGGCCTGGTGCTCGACAAGGACGGCACCGAACGGGCACGCCTGCGCGTGCCCACCCCGCAGACCACCTACGAGGACGCCATCACGGCGATCGTCGACGTCGTGCGCGAACTGGAACGAAAGGCCGGTGCAAGATGTTCGGTGGGTTTGGCCACCCCCGGCGCGACCTCCCCGGCCACCAGCCTGATCAAGAACGCCAATTCGACCCGCCTGAACGGACGGCCGCTGCACCGCGATATCGAGCGCGCGCTCGGCCGGGAAGTGCGGATGGCCAACGACGCCAATTGCTTTGCCGTTTCGGAGGCCACCGACGGCGCTGCGGCAGGCCGCGAGATCGTGTTCGGCGTGATCCTGGGCACCGGCGTGGGCGGCGGCATTGCGATCAACGGCAGGCCCATCACCGGCGCCCAGGCAATTGCCGGCGAGTGGGGGCACAATCCGCTGCCCAATCCCCGCGACGACGAGCGGCCCGGCGTACGCTGCTATTGCGGACGCACGGGCTGCGTCGAGACCTGGCTGAGCGGCCCGGCGCTGCAGCGGCAGTTCGCCGAGCGCACCGGCCGCAACCTGCGCGCCACCGATATCGCCGAGGCGGCGTTGGCCGGCGACACCGAGGCGGTCGACCAGATGGAGCTCTATTGCGACCGGCTCGCGCGATCACTCGCCGTCGTCATCAACATCCTCGATCCCGACGCCATCGTGCTGGGTGGCGGACTGTCGCGCATGACCCAGCTCTACGACCGCGTGCCCGAACTGTGGAAGCACGAGGTGTTCTCCGAGCCCGACAGCATCGTCACGCTCCTGCTGCCGCCGAAGTACGGCGATTCGAGCGGCGGCCGCGGCGCCGCATGGTTGTGGCCGGAAGCCTAGGCGCCGGCACTCAGGCGCCAACAACGGCAAGCACGCTGACCGCCGCCATCGCCATCCAGCCGAAGTGCCGCCCGCGCGTCGCCCAGGCATTGCCGATGGCTCCCGCGCCATAGGCGGCAACGGCCGCACCCACGATCCAGAGGCGGGCCTGCTCGGACGCCATGTAGGGCGCCGCGACGAGGAGGACACCGAAACCGATCCAGGCGACGGTGCTGCATTGGAAGATCAGACGGAGCAGCAGCCTGATCCACGCCGGCTCGATCCGGGCACGGGCAAAGACTTTCGTCTCGCCCAGAATTCCGTGGATGACAGAGACGAAGATGGCGAAGCCGCCGGCCGCCTGTATCGCAAGATCCCGCATTGTCCTCCTCCATACATATCTGTATGGTCATGTAGTGCCGTGGAACCACTGCGTCAATACACTACTGTATGGAAAATGAGCGACGACCGTCTGACCTCCCGGGATTGGGTGAATGCCGGCCTCAAGGTGCTGGCCAAGACGGGTTTCACCGCCCTCAAGGCCGATACCCTGTCGAAGGGGCTCGGCGCCTCGCGCGGCAGCTTCTACTGGCACTTTGCCGATGTCGGCGCCTTCCACGCCGCCGTCCTGCACCATTGGCGCGAGGTCGCCTACGAGAACGTCATCCGGGAAATCCACGGCACCGCCGAGCACCGGCTGGAAGCCCTGCTCGATCGCGCCTTCCGCGCCGACACCCGCCTCGAGCGCGCGGTGCGGAGCTGGGCGACCGCCGCTCCCCGGGCGAGAGCGATGGTCGAGGCGGTCGACGCCCGCCGCCTCGTCTACATCGAAAAGCTGCTGATCGAGGCTGGCGTCACACCGGGCATTGCGCCGACGCGAGCCCGCCTTCTCTATTGGGCTTACCTGGGTTTCATCCTGTCCGCGGCCAGGCTGGGCCAGGCGGACCGACGACGGCTTCTCGACGAGCTTGCGCGCGCCGCCATGTCGACGAGCAACCATCGGACGCCGGCGTGAGGCCACCTTTCATCTGAAGGGAGGCTCGTCGAAGCTGCGCAGCTTGCGCGAGTGCAGCGAGCCGAGTTCGCCGCGCAGCAGCTCCACGGTTTCGAGGCCGATCCGCAGATGTTCGCGGACCGCCCGCTGGTAGAAGCGCGTGGCGGCGCCCGGCAGCTTGATCTCGCCGTGCAGGGGCTTGTCGGAGACGCACAGCAAAGTGCCGTAAGGTACGCGCAGACGATAGCCTTGCGTCGCCAGGGTGGCGCACTCCATGTCGACCGCGATGGCGCGCCCCTGGTTGATGCGCCGCCGCTCCTGGGACCAGCGGAGTTCCCAGTTGCGGTCGTCGTAGCTCACCACGGTCCCGGTCCGCAGACGCCGTTTCAGCGCGTCGCCGCGCTCGCCGGTCACCCTTTCGGCGGCCTCCTGCAGGGCCATCTGGACTTCGGCCAGCGCCGGCACCGGCACTTCCGGCGGCACGAGGTCGTCGAGGATCCGATCGCGCCGCATGTAGCCGTGTGCCAGCACATAGTCGCCGATGGATTGCGACTGGCGCAGTCCGCCACAGTGGCCGATCACCAGCCAGCAGTGCGGACGCAGCACTGCCAGGTGGTCGGTGGCGGTCTTGGCGTTGGAGGGACCGACGCCGATATTGACGATCGAGATGCCGCCGCGATCGTCGGACCGCATCAGGTTGTAGGCGGGCATCTGGAAGCGATGCCAGGGTGCGGCCGCGACCGCGGCGTCGGCTGCGGTGGCCTCGCCGCCGCGCCGGACAACGGCCCCACCGGGCAACACGAGCCGATCGTAGGCGCCGGCTGGACGGCGCAGTTCCTCCAAGGCCCATTCCAGGAAATGGTCGACGTAGCGCTGGTAGTTGGTGAAGAGGATCCAGGGCTGGATCGTGCGCCAGTCCGTCCCCGTATAGTGGATCAGCCGGCGCAGCGAGAAATCGACCCGCACGGCGTCGAACAACGCCAGCGGCCGGGACTGCCTGTCCTCGAACACCCAGGAGCCGTCGGCGATTTCGTCGCCGACATTGGCCAGGACGGGAGTCGGAAAATGGCGCGCCAATTCGGCAACGGAAAGGTCGCCACGGATGAATTCGTCGCCTTCCTCGATGACAAAGGGGTAAGGGATCTCCTGCTCGCTGGTTCCGACTTCAATCCTGGCGCCGAACTCCTCGACCAACGGGCGCAGTTGCTCGAGAAGGTATTGGCGGAAGAACGCAGGCTGGGTCACGGTCGTCGAATAGAGCCCCGGTGTCTGGAACTTCGCCCAGGCGCGGCGGGTGAAGCGAATGGCACCGGACGGCCGCCAGTCGACGCGAAGCTCTGGATAGCGGAACCCGCTTCTCTCCTGCGCTGTCGGAACGACGCCTGAGTCGGTGTAGCGCGCCAATGCCTCTCGCAGCGCATTGCTGGCCGTGGCATGAAGCTGCTCCAGGCGGTCGACCGTTTGCTCTGGCGTCAAACCGTCCTGTCCGGCGCTGCTCGCTGTCATCGATCGATCTCCGTGAGACCGCGTCGCACTGGCGCTGCCCTCACGAGGATGCCCGAACGGGCGATCCGTTCAACCGGGAAGAATTACGAGCGGCAGGTCGCCGCCTACTTGCACTCAGGCTTGGGCAAGGCCTCGAGGCGGGTGATGCGGTATTCGATGCCGTTTTCACCCTCCTCGTG
>MEMN01000056.1:0-2377 GCA_001767945.1 Alphaproteobacteria bacterium RIFCSPHIGHO2_12_FULL_66_14
CGATTTCTTCCGCGACCTCGCCCCATCCGGCAGGTGGTGGTGCGGGATCGTGGTTGCCGGCGATCCAGACGAAGCGCGTGCGTGCGGTCAGGCGCTCGATCTCGCCACGTTCCTCGTCGGCCAGGCGCGCCACGGCCTCGCGGTCGTGGAAGGAATCGCCCAGGCACACGACCGTCGCGGGCTGCAGCGTGTCGATCAGGGCGGCCAGTGCCGCCAAGGTCTGGCGCGTGTCGTGGCGCGGCAGCAGTTTTCGCGCGGCGACAGCGTAGGACGAACCCTTCTCCAAATGGAGATCGGCCACGGCCAGCAGGCGCCGCGCCGGCCAGTAGAGCGCGCCCTGCGGCAGCGCCTGCAGGGTCTCGCCGGCGCACTCGAAGTCGAAAGCGTTCACGGCCAACTTCACGGGTGAATCACCACGCGGGCGCCGGTCGGCACCAGCGACCAGATCTCGCGGATCTCGGCGTCGGTGACGGCGACGCAGCCGGTTGTCCAGTCCTTGCCGGGATGGCCGACGAACCACTTGCGCGGCCCGTTGGGCTGGCCGTGGATATAGATGTCGCCGCCGGGCGGCACGCCCAGAGACGCGGCATGCGCCTTGTCCCCCGCGTCGGGATAGGAGACGCGCAGCGAGAGATGGAACGAACTTTTCGGATTGCGCGCATCGATCACATAGGCGCCCTCGGGCGTGCGGCCGTCGCCCTCTCGCTCCTTGTGCCGTTCCGGCGCAAAGCCCAGCGCCACGCGACAGGTTTTGAGCACCCTGCCCTCGCGTTTCAGCTCCAGCCGGCGCCCGGCCTTGAAGACTTCCACCAGGTCGGCCTGCTGCTCCGGCGCGGCCGGCGCCGGCACATCCGCCGCCCGCGACCAAAATCCCGCCACAAGTTGCCGCCAAGTCATGGCGCGCACGATTGACCGGCCCCGACCCCGTGCGCAAGGTGCCGCCATGCGTTCCGTTGTGAGTTTCCTTTTTGCTGCAGCCGTGCTGTCACCGGCCCTCTTTTTGTCAGGGGCAGCCATCGCCCAGGTCCAGCCGCACCGCGCCGAATACACCCTGCGCCTGGGCGCCGCGGCCAACGCGCCGCGCATCGGCACCGCCGTGCACGACCTGACGCAGGATTGCGCCGGCTGGCACCTCAAGCGCGACATCAGGACGGAGATCGCGCTCACCACCTCGTGGAAGATGAGCCTCGCCTCCAAGCTCGACAGCGAGGAGACGCGCAACGCCTTCCGCTACGGGCTGGTGCAGACGCAGAACGGCAACCCGCGCGACATCAAAGGCAGGGTTCAGCGACAGGGAAGCGAGCTCAAGGCCGAGATCGTGTTCGGCACCAGCCCGCCGTCGCTGTCCGTCCTGCCGCCGCCCACCCTGCTGCCGACGGCGGCCATCGGCCACCTGATCGAGCGGCTGGCCGCGAAGGCCGCGTCCTTCCCCGCCCTGATGTTCGATCCCGAGGTGACCGGCGACGTTTTCCTGGTCGAGGTCACCGAACAGGACCGCGCCACGGTCCGCGGCGCCCGCCCGGCCGACCGCCCCGTGGCGCTGCCCCCCGGCAAATCATGGCCGGTGTTCATGAATTTCTCGCGCGGCCGCCAGGACCAGAAGCCGCTGTTCAGCGTCACCGCCCTGGTGTTCGACAACGGCGTGCTCGACCGGCTGACGGTCGATACCGGCCTGCTCTCCGTCACCGCCGACCTGGCGAACCTGGAAATGCGCAAAGCGCCGGTGTGTCCGCGGTCTTAGGCGCTCTTCTTTCTCTTCATAGTCTTCTGGACCGCGAGCCTCTGGCTCGCCTCATCGTCAAGAGCGAGCCAGAGGCTCGCGGTCCGGAAGACCATGAGCGCTCCCAGCAGTAATCCGGGCGGGCTTGCCTGACGTATCTGAAAAGTATGTCAGGGAGCCTTTACGAATGAAGATCGCCGTCATTGGCGCCGGCGTTGCCGGGCTGGGCGCCGCGTGGTTGCTGAGCCGAAAGCACGAAGTCGTGATCTACGAGCGCGAGGATCGCTTCGGCGGCCACTCCTGCACGGTCGACGCGCCGGTGCCCGGCGGGATGCCCAACAGCACGAGGGCGGTCGACGTCGGCTTCATCGTGTTCAACCAGCGCAACTATCCCAACCTGGTCGCCCTGTTCGATCATCTCGGCGTCGCGACCGAGAATTCGGACATGTCGTTCGCCGTCAGCCTCGATCAGGGACGGTTCGAATACGGCAGCTCGTTCGGCGGCTACTTTGGCCAGCGGCGCAACGTCGTGCGGCCGTCCTTCCTGCGCATGACCCACGACATCCTGCGCTTCAACCGTCTCGCCCCGCGGCTGCTCGACAAATGCGAGGACCTCGACTTCACCATCGGCCGTTTCGTAGACGATGCCGGCCTGAG
>MEMN01000056.1:2385-9895 GCA_001767945.1 Alphaproteobacteria bacterium RIFCSPHIGHO2_12_FULL_66_14
TCCGCGACCGCTACCTGGTGCCGATGGCGTCCTGCATCTGGTCGACGCCGATGGGCCGCATGCTCGACTATCCCGCCCAGAGCTTCGTGCGCTTCTTCAACAACCACGGCCTGCTCACGATCGGGCCGCAGCTGCAGTGGCGCACGGTGAGCGGCGGCAGCCGATCCTACGTCGAGCGCATCGCCACGCCCCTGCGCGCCCGCGCGCGTCTGGCGACGCCGGCGCGCGCGATCCGCCGCGGACCTCTTGGTGTTCAAGTACGCGACGCCTCCGGTCACTGGGACCGTTTCGACAAGGTCGTGCTCGCCTGCCATGCCGATCAGGCGCTGGCCCTGCTGGAGGATGCCGACGGCCCGGAACGCCGGCTGCTCGGCCGCTTCGCCTATTCTTCCAACGAGGTCTGGCTGCATGGCGACATGTCGCTGATGCCGAAGCGGCGCAGTGTCTGGTCGAGCTGGAACTATGTCGCCGACCGCCGTAGGGGCGAAGCGAGGGCCGAGGAGGCAAGCGTGAGCGTCACCTACTGGATGAACCGTCTGCAGAACCTGCCGGAGGAAACGCCGCTGTTCGTCTCGGTCAATCCCGGCCGCACCCCGCTGCCGGCCACGGCCTACGCCCGCTTCGCCTTCGAACATCCGATGTACGATGCCGCCGCCATTCGCGCCCAACGCGACCTGCACGCGATCCAGGGCGTGCGCGACACCTATTTCTGCGGCAGCTACTGCGGCTACGGTTTCCACGAGGATGCGCTGTCGGCCGGCCTCGACGTGGCCGAGCAGTTGGGAGTCCGCCGCCCATGGCCGCGCCCCGACGAGCACCGGCGCATCGGCGACCCGCCGCGCGTGGTCGCCGACCGTCCCTCGCTCGATCCGTTCCCCCTGCCCGTGGCGGCGCGGTCGTGATTGCGCTCGACCCCCTCCGGCCTTCGGCTACCTCCCCCGATGACGGGGGAGGAGAAGTAAAATCTGACTCCTCCCCCGCTTGCGGGGGAGGTGCCCCGAAGGGGCGGAGGGGGTCGGAAGCGCCTCACACCATCATCGACGCCACCGTCGTGCATCGGCGGCGGCGGCCCAGCGAACACGCCTTCCGCTATCGCCTCGCCTATCTCTGCCTCGACCTTGGCGCGCTCGAGACGGCCGCCGGTCGCTGGCTGAAGCTCGACCGTCCCGGCCTCGTCTCCTTTCGGCGCGCCGATCACGGCGGCCGCGACGGCGGCGACCTCGCCGCCTGGCTGCGGGGAATCCTCACCGGACATGGGCTTAGCGAGGTCTGCGACGGCGACGTCGTGCTGATGACCATGCCGCGCATGCTGGGCTACGTCTTCAATCCGGTGAGCTTCTGGTTCTGTTGCGACCGCGCCGGCGCGCTGCGGGCGGTGCTGTGCGAGGTCAACAACACCTTCGGCGAGGGCCATTGCTACCTGGTCCATCATGGCGACCTGAGGCCGATCGAACCGGAGGCGTGGCTGGACGGCCGCAAGGTCTTCCATGTTTCGCCGTTCCTGCCGGTCGAGGGCGCCTACCGGTTCCGCTTCCGGCTGGACGAGCGGACAGTCCATTTCGACGTGAACTTCCACGACGCCCAGGGGCTGATGCTGGCCACTTCCGTGGGCGGCCGGCGCGAACCGCTCGCAGACCGGGCGGTGCTGCGCCGGTTCCTCGGGAACCCCACGATGACAGTGGGCGTTATGGTGCGGATCCATTGGCAGGCCTTGCAACTCTGGCGGAAGCGGGCGAGATTTTACCGGAAACCCGCGCCACCCACGCAGCTCGTGAGCCGCTGACCGCATGTCATTCGCCGCCCGCTTCGTCCTGAAGTCGCTCGCCCGCCTGTCGACGGGCCGTTTGACCGTCCGGCTGCCGGACGGCACGACGTGCCGGTTTGGCCCGGACCGGGCGGAACGCCGGGCCGAAATCGAGATCAAGGACTGGCGCTTCTTCCGCAAGGTTCTGCTCGATGGCGACATCGGCTTCGCCGAGTCCTACATGGACGGCTTCTGCGACACTCCCGATCTGCCGGGACTCTTGTCGCTGCTCACCGACAACGAGAAGGCTCTGGGACGCGTCACGCGCACCAACGCCTTTCACAACATGCTGCTGAAGCTGCTGCATCGCCGGCACGACAACTCGCGCGAGGGCTCGAAGCGCAACATCCATGCCCACTACGACCTCGGCAACGAATTCTACGGGCTGTGGCTCGACCCGACGATGACCTACTCCTCCGCCCTCTACGAGGGCGCGGAGGGCAAGGCGCTCGAGGCCGCACAGACCGCCAAGTACGACCGCATCCTCAACCAGCTCGGCGCTCGCCAGGGCGACAGCATCCTGGAGATCGGCTGCGGCTGGGGCGGCTTCGCCGAGACCGCGGCGCGGCGCGGCATGCGGGTGACCGGCGTCACCATCTCGCGCGAGCAGCTCGACTACGCCCAGGCCCGGCTGCAGCGGGCCGGGCTGTCGGACCGCGTCGATCTGCAGTTCCGTGATTATCGCGACATCGAGGGGCGCTACGACCACATCGTCTCGATCGAGATGATCGAGGCGGTCGGCGAGCGCTACTGGCCCGACTACTTCGCGACGCTCAAGCGTCATTCCTCGCCCGGCGGTTCGGCGATCGTCCAGGCGATCGTGATCGCCGACGAGCTCTTCGAAGGCTACCGCCGTCATCCGGACTTCATACAGACCTATGTCTTCCCCGGCGGCATGCTGCTGTCGCCCTCGAGCCTGCGCGACCAGTGCCGCCAGGCCGGACTGAAGATCGCCGAATTCTACAGTTTCGGTCTCGACTACGCGCGAACGCTGGAAACCTGGCTCGGTCGCTTCGACCGGGTGGCCGACCAGGTGTCGAAGCTCGGATTCGACGAGCGTTTCCGCCGGATGTGGCGATATTACCTCGCCTATTGTGCCGCAGGCTTCAAAACCCGCCGGACTGACGTATTGCAGGCACACTTCAGGCATATATAACTGTCACCCAACAAAAACGGGGGGCGCCAAACCGCCCGGTGACAGGAAGGTTTTCGGGTGGACGCAGGATCGACCGGGCACGGTGCCGTGCCGGTGAAAATCAAGTTCGACCGTCTGGTCGCCTACTCGACCCTGCAACTACCGCTCGCCATGGCGGCGCTGCCGGTCGTGCTGAACGTCAGCCACTTCTACGGCGAGGTGCTGAAACTCTCGTTCGGCATCATGGGCGCGATCTTCATCTTCGCCCGCATCGTCGACGCCATCCAGGATCCGGTGATCGGCCTGATCAGCGACCGCTTCACGCGCCGCGGCCGGCGCGGCCGGCTCACCTTCGTCGCCCTGATGACTCCGCTGCTGGGCGGCGGCTTCTACATGCTGTTCGATCCGCCCGATTCGATCGTCGGCGACCACACTGTCATGGCGTTGTGGCTGCTGGCCGCCCTGCTGCTGGTCCACCTCGGCTATTCCGGCGTGTCGATCAGCTACCACGCCCACGGCGCCGAACTGACGGACGACTACAACGAGCGGACCAAGGTGACGGTCGGCCGCGAGGTGTTCGGGCTTCTCGGCATGACGCTGGCCGTCGTGCTGCCGACCTATCTCACCGCCACGTTGGGCGAGGGTCAGGGCTATGCGATGCTCGGGCTGGTCTTCCTGCCCATCCTGATCGTGCTCTCGGCGCCGACGATGATATGGGCCGGCCCGTCGGTTCATCCGCCGGTCACCCACGCCAACCGCAATGTATTCGTCACCTTCTTCCAGCCGCTGAAGAACCGGCTGTTCCGCCGCCTGCTGCTGGTCTTCGTCGTGAACGGAGCGGCCTTGGGCGTCGCGGTGACGGTGATGCTGTTCTACGTCGAGCACGTGCTGAAGGGCGGCAAACTGCAGGCCGGCATCATCCTGCTGGTCTATTTCATCGCCGGCGCCGCCAGCGTGCCGTTGTGGCTCCTGTTGTCACGCCGTCTCAGCAAGGCCGCCGCCTGGTTCGTGGGCATGGTGCTCACTGCCATCGCCATGAGCCTCGCGATCTTCGTCGGCCCGGGTGACTTCTACTGGTTCCTGGCCATCTCGGTGATCACCGGACTCGGCATCGGCGCCGACTATGGGCTGCCGCCGTCGATCCTGGCCGATGTGATCAACGCCCAGGAAGGCGGCGACTCGCGGGGCAAGACGGGCACCTACTTCGGCCTGTGGGCGCTCGCCACCAAGCTCGCGACCGCGATCGGCGCGGCGGGTTCGCTGCCGGTGGCGGCGATGCTGGGCTTCAACCCGGCCCGCGGCCTCTACAGCACCACGGCGCTGATGATCGTCTACATCGTGCTGCCGGTGGCGATCAAGATCATCGCCGCGCTGCTGCTCTGGTTCATCCGCATCGAGGCCGAGCGCGGCTCGGTGCGGCAGGAGCTGACGGGCCGCTTCTAGGTTTTATGCGAGGAACCCCAGCCGCTGCGGCTGGCGCAGGCCGAAGTCGCGCTGCAGGCCCCAGCAGCCCTGCGCCACGGTGGCGAAGACGCTGCGGAAGTCGACGCTGTGCCTGAGGTCGCCATCCTGCAGGTCGCCGAGCGACGGATAGGCGCCATGGAGGCCGCCCTTCACGCCGCCGCCCATGACGAACTGCGGCGCCGACGTGCCGTGATCGGTGCCGCCGCTGGCGTTCTGCCGCGCCCGGCGGCCGAACTCCGAATAGGTCATGACCAGAACGTCGTTCCAGCGATCGCTCGCGATCAGGTTCCTGCGCAGCGTCGCAAGACCGTTGGCGAGGACGCCGAGCAGGCGCTCGTGCGTCTGTATCTGGTTGGCGTGCGTATCGAAACCACCCAGGGCAACCTTGATCGCGACCACCGGCACCTTCGACGCGAGCAGGCGTGTCGCGAGATCGAGCTGGCGGCCGAGCCCGTTGTCCTGGCTGTAGGCATATGTGGGCGTGGGTGCGGCGCGCAGCCTGTCGCGCAGGCCGGCCGCCGCGGCGTTGATCTCCTGACGCACCGCCAGGACGTGGCGCAGCGCCGGATTACCGCCATCGCTCCTGACGCCCTTCTCCTTCATGGTCTCTGCCTGCCGCAGAAAGTTCTCGGCATCCCGCATGACGATGGTGCGCAACGACGGACCGGTCGCCGGCAGCGCGTTGGTGTCGGCCACGATGCAGTCGACGGCGGCACCCCTGGGCAGGCTGGTGCCCTGGAAGGCCTGGGCGATCCAGCCCTCGCTCAGCGTCTGGTTCGCGGATGACGCGGTGTCCCAGATCTCGATCGAGCGGAAGTGCGAGCGATTGGGATAGGGGTAGCCCACGCCTTGAAGAATCGCGAAGTCCCTGGCCTTCCACGACTCCATCAAGGGTTCCAATTTTTCGTGCAGCCCGACCTTTTCGTCGAGCGGCAGGACGCGCTCGCGCGCCACGCCCACCACGGGCCGCAGCTCGCGGTATTTCGGGTCGGCGTAGGGCACGAGGGTGTTGAGCCCGTCGTTGCCGCCCTTCAGTTCGACCAGCAGGAGGATCCGGCCCACGGCGCGCGCCTCACTTCAACTGGTAGGCGGGATCGAGCATCGCCGCCGCGACCACGACACCCGGCGAGGCCGCGGCATCGATCGGGTCGATCGGCGTGCGTGGCAATAGCGTGCGGATGAGAGTGGCAGAGTCGGCGCCGGCCAGGCTCGCGCCGAGACGTGCCGCGCCACCGGCGTTGCGCAGGCTGCGGCCCTCGACGGGACGCGGCTCCATCATCTGCATCGTGCCTTCGTCGGCGGGCAACTGCTGGCGACGGTCGGCGCGCCTGCCCTGAGCGGCGTCGAAGGGGCGGTTCGGGCGCACGCCCATCGCCATGCCCCCCTCCATCGACGCCACCGTCGTCGCCTCGACGATCCGCCGCAGGAACTGCTGGCGCAGCAGCAGCGTGTGCGTGGTGATCCAGCTTTCACCGCCCGGCCAACCCTTGACGTTGGGCGGATCGAACGGCACCTGGCCAAGACCTTGCATCATGCGAATGAGCTGGGTCTTCTCCGGCACCGGCAGGCCCAGCACATGCACGGTGCCCACGATCAGCTCGACCGGCGACTTGATCAGGCCGCCCCGGTTGGCGGTGTCGCGGAACGCCTGGGACAGCAGCAACGCCCGCAGCAGCGGCTTGATCTGGTAGCCGCCGGCGCGGAACGACGACGCCAGGCGCTTGATCTCGGCCGGGTCGGGGCGGAGCGAGACGAACTCGCGCCACATCTTTTCGACGATGGTCTCGGCGGTACGCGGATGTTTTAGCAGGATGGCGATGATCTCGTCGCCGCCGAAGCGGCCGGTCTGGCCGAGGAAGGTCTTTTCGCCGGCGTCGTGCTGGGCCGGGCGTTCGACGAACTGGCCGGTTTCGCGATCGACCGTCCAGCCGGTGAAGGCGCGGGCCGCCGCCTTGATGTCGGCCTCGCTGTAGCGGCCCTCGCCCAGCGTGAACAGTTCGAGAAGCTCGCGGGCGAAATTCTCGTTGGGCTGGCGCGCGACGTTCCGCATGCCGTCGAGATAGATCAGCATCGCGGGATCGCGCGCCACGCTCTTCAGGAGTGTCGCGAAATTGCCCAGCGCTTCCTGGCGAAACAGCGTGTTCTGGCGGAACAGCGCCGGCGCGTAGCGCACCTTCAGCATCGAGGAGGTGAAATGGTTGTGCCAGAACAGCACCATCCGCTCGACCAGCGGCTGGTCGGTCGCGAGCATCTCATCGACCCACCAGTTGCGCAGCTCGCGGCCCTGCTCCTGCACCGGCCGCCTGATCTGCAGCAGCTTGCCGTCGACGCCGGGCTTGCGCGCCGCCTCGGCCGTCCGCTGCTGGCGCCGGAGCTCGGCCGGGCCCTGATCCAGCCACGCCGGCGCCGGCGTCGCGGCCTGCGGCCGGAAATTGCCGAGGAGACGGTCGACGGCGGAGGTATAGTCCTGGCCTTCCAGGGCACGAATCTCGGCCGGCGTCGCGCCGAAGGCCGTGCGCGACAGCAGCATGCGCGCTTCGTCGAAATCCATCGCCGAAGCGGCGCTCGCCTGCCGCCGCACCAGGAACGGCACCGACAGCGCCGCCACTCCCGTCACGAAACCACGCCGGCCGAGACGAACGGTCATGACGCGCTCCTACTGAGGCGCGCGGGGCGGGGCACCCGGCGGCGGGCCGCCGGGTGGTGGACCACCGGGAGGCGGCGGCGGCCGGGAACCGGCAAGCCGTTCGGCCAAAATCAACCGCAGGCGCTCGCGTTGCTCGGGCCGAAGTTTCGGCTCAAGCTCGACGACGGTACGAAGGCTCGCCTTCTGCTGCTCGGCCCGCAAGACGACCACACGGTCGACCAGCGCCTCGACCTTTGCCATGTCGAACTCGGGCTGTCGCATTTCGTCAGCCGTCTGTGCGCGCACCTTCTGGATCTCCTGCGAACGCTCGCGACGGGCGGCCGCATACTGATCGACGAGGCCGCGCAGCGCCTGACGCTGCGCCTCGTCGAGGCCGAGGTCGCGGATCAGCGCCTCGACCGGGCTGGGCCGCGGGCCCGGCGGCGGCGGCATCGGCGGGCGCATGTCGAAGGGCGGCGGG
>MEMN01000056.1:9931-12430 GCA_001767945.1 Alphaproteobacteria bacterium RIFCSPHIGHO2_12_FULL_66_14
ATGTCAGATGCCGTCGGAGGCGAAGAACTCGCTGAACTCGTTCGATGTGGTTGTGGTGCTCGTGGCGCCGACGGTCGTACCGTATCTCTCCTGGGCAAAGGATTCGCCCAGACCACCGCCGACCACGAACCCGCTACCCGCGATCACGATCGCCATTCCCGCCATCGCCGCGCGCTGCAGGGCATAGCGCGTGCCGGATGAGAACAGCCGCCCGAGGAAACCGCTGCCGCCCGGAATCTGTCGTTCGGCCTCGAAGCCGACCAGCGCCTGCGCGCGCACGGCCAGCCGGTCCGGGGCAGCCGGCAGGGGCTTGCCGAGGACATCGGCCAGTTCGAGGCCGGCGCGGCGCAGGCCGGGATCGGCCGCGACGGCCGCTTCGACCGGCGCCGCGGCGGCTTCGGGAAGCCGGCCGTCCAGCCAGGCGGCAAAATCGAGGTCGGAAACGGCCGCAGGCGCAGTGTCCCCGTCCGGGGCGAGACTCCGCCACAGCTCCTTGTCGGTTCGGGGTGTACGTTTTGTGCTCATGGCACTCTCCTGCTCCAGATTACGACAGAAACGCCGGATTCATCCCCTTTCAGGCGGGCTCTTCGCCAAAATGAGCCCGCAGCCGCAACAGCGCCTTGTGGTGAGTGCTGCGGACCGTCTGGGCGTCGATTTTGAGCAAAAGGGCGACTTCGGCCACGTCGCGCTCCTCGTCGTACAGGCATTTCAAGATCAGGGTCTGCCGATCGGTCAGAAGCCCTTGGGGAATCTTGAGTTTTTCGACGTGCTTGTCCTCGACCCCCAGGACAGATTCCGGCACCTCGTCGAGCGGCTGGGTCGCCTGACGACGGCGCCGGAAATGATCCACAGCGGCCGAACGGGCAACCACGGCCAACCAGGTGCCGAGCCCGGCGCGGGCCGGGTCGTAGGTCTTGAGCAGGCGGAAGTCCTGGGCGCAGAGGCGGACGAACACGTCCTGGGCCGCATCCAGCACGTCGTCCTCGCCCAGCCGGTAGGACGACAGCGTGCGGCGCACGACGGCATTGATGAGGGGAGCAGCCGCCGTGACGAAGGTGTCCCACGCGCGCTTGTCGCCTGTCGTGAGCACCCGCAGGTCGGTCTGGTTCAGTTCCGTCACGCCTGCGATCTTTCTCGGGGTCCGTCCGCCCTGCAGTCTAACGGGGTTTGTGGCGAAATCAGGCCCCGCTACAGTCGCTCCCGTAAAAGTGGGGAGCGTTGATGAGCGAGTCGCTGACACGGCAGGTCAAGATCACCAAACAGGCGGTGCGCGGCAAGGGCGTCGTCGTGGCCCAGAATTGCAGAGCCGCTGAGGTCGGCGCCGCGGTCCTGCGCCGGGGCGGCAACGCCATCGACGCCGCCGTCGCGACCGGCATGGCGATCGGCGCGGTCGAGCCGTGGATGAGCGGCATCGGCGGCGTCGGATTCATGACGATCTGGAGTGCCAAGGAAGGCCGCGCCTGGACGGTCGACTACGGCCCGGTCTCGGCCGCCAAGCTCGATCCAGCGACCTACAAGATCGTGGGCCCCGGCCCCGCCAATCCCTTCGCCTGGCCCGACATCCTCGAAGAGAGGAACGAGGTCGGCTACCACTCGATCGCCGTGCCCGGTATGGTCGCGGGCCTCGCCAAGGCGCTGGAGCGCTTCGGCACGATGAAATGGAAGGACGTTCTCGCGCCCGGCGTCGAACTCGCCCAGCGCGGCATGCAGCTCGACTGGTACATGCAGGTGATGCTGGCGCAAGGTGCGCGGAACCTCTCGAAGTTCCCGGCCTCGCGCGCCGCCTATCTCTGCGACGACGGCCGCGTGCCGATGATCGACTGGCAGGCCAACACCCGCTACCTGAAGCTCGGCAATCTCGGCGAGACGATGCGCCGGCTGGCCGAGGGCGGGCCGCGCGAATTCTACGAAGGCAGCCTGGCCCGCGATATCGCCGCCGATCTGCAGGCAGGTGGCTCGGCGATCTCCACCGACGATCTCGCCTCCTACGAGGCGCACGTCCTCGACCCGCTGTCGTTCGAGCACAACGGCGTCACGGTGAACGTCGCGGGCGGCCTCACCGCGGGCCCCACCTTGCGCCGCGCCATCGAGCTGGCCGGCAGCACGACCCGGGGCAAGGGCGCGCCGGACGCGGCCTTCTTCACGGCCTTCGCCGAGGGGATGCACAAGGCCTACGACGAGCGGCTGAAGACGCTGGGCGACAAGCCCACCGACACCTGCACCACGCATTTCTGCGCCGCCGATTCGGAAGGCAACATGGTGGCGCTGACGCAGACCCTGATGTCGCTGTTCGGCTCGGGCGTCATGCTGCCCAAGACCGGCATCACCATGAACAACGGCATGCTGTGGTTCGACCCCGAACCCAACCGGCCGAACTCGATCGCGCCGGCCAAGAAGCCATTGTGCAACATCTGCCCCGTCATCGTCGCCAGGGACGGCAAGGCATGGTTCTGCATCGGTGCCTCGGGCGGCCGGCGCATCGTGCCGGCGGTGGCGCAG
>MEMN01000056.1:12630-19916 GCA_001767945.1 Alphaproteobacteria bacterium RIFCSPHIGHO2_12_FULL_66_14
CGAGCTGCATCGTGCGCAATCCCAAGACCGGGGAACTCACCGGCATGAACGAGGTGATGTCGCCATGGGCCGGCGGCGCAGCGCAGTAGCCGCGGCGGCGCTGGCCGCCCTCGTCGCGGGTTCCGCCGCAGCACAGGACGTGCGCCTGCCGGTGCTCGTGCCGCTCACCGGCTTCGTGGCGCTGGAGGGCAACAGCCAGCGCAACGGCGCGCTGCTGGCGGCCAGCCAGATCCGCGACGTCACGCTCAGACCCGAGGTTCTGGACACCGCGGCGACGCCGGAAGCGGCCGTCACCGCCTGGGAGCGCGCCATGGGCGGCGCCCTGCCCTCGGCCGTCGTCGGGCCGATCCTGGGCACCCAGATGCTGGCGCTGCTGCCGTTGGCGCAGGAGCGCGGCGTGCCGCTGCTCACTATCTCCGGCACGGCGCGGCTGGGCGAACTGGGCAATCCCTGGTTCTTCCGCTTCTTCCCCAGCGACGCCACCGTGAAGGTGGCGCATGCGCGCTACGTCGTGGAGAAGCTCGGCGCCAAACGCCCGGCCGTCATCTACCAGAGCACCGCCTACGGCCAATCCGGCCGCGAAGCGCTCGCCAAGACCTTCACCCAGCTCAAGACACCGCCGGTGCTGGAGGAGAGCATTGCCCCCACCGTCAACGATCTCTCGCCCGCCATCCTGCGCGCCAAGAACGCCAACGCCGATGTGATCGTGCTCCATCTGCACGCCGCCTCGACTGTCCTCGCCGTCCGTCAGGCGCGGCAACTCCTGCCCGGCGTGCCGATCGTCGCCGGCTCGGCCATGCACCAGCCGGTGACCGCCGCGCTGCTCGAACCCGCCGAGCTGAAGGGCGTGTGCGCCGAGACCGCGGCTTCCCCCATCTCGGCCACATCGGGGCCGATGAAGGCCTTTCTCGACGCCTACCGCGCCGCCTACAAAGCCGAGCCCGACGCCTTCGCCGCCGCCCAGTTCGACGCCGTCGGCATGCTGGGCAAGGTGATCGCCGATCTCCGCAAGGCGGGCCAGCCCGTGACGCCGAAAGCCGTGCGCGACCGGCTCGCCAGCGAGAGCTACGTAGGCGTGGTCACGACCTACAAATCGGACGGCAAGGGCAACATGGCGCACGAGGCGCTGATCGTCTGCTACGACGGCACCAGCCGGGTGCCGAAGACGGCCGAGCGCTACGCGATACCGCCGCGCTGAGGGCCGCGGCGTTCCTGAACGCCGAGCAGCGGCACACGAAACGTGCCGCAAAACAGCGGCAGCTGTGCCGGAGCGTGTGCCATCGTCCCGAATCGCGGCGTGGGATCAAGAGCTTGTCGGCCGGCACCGCACAGCGCCGACGTCCTGGCGGCACGCGTCCGATCGTCGGAGCTGTTCGCCGGGGAAACCGGCGGGCGGAGGAAGCAGATTCTTTCCAGAATAGCTGATTTTCTATCAGAATTCTGCTGAACTTGCAACTTTTACCGGGAGCGACAGCGCATTGCTTGTTGAAATCATTCCGATTTGACGGGCGGCGGCCCACTGCCGTTGCCGGCCGATCTGCCCGGGTCTAGCCTTGCAACGAGAAGGGTGCCTGGGGAGGCACCTTTGGGGGATATCCGCGATGCCAACGTTTCGGAATGGCGTGGCGCTCGTCGCGCGACCTGTGGTCGAGCTGATGCTCGTCGCTCAGTCTGCCGCCGTCGGTCGCTCCCGACTCACCGTCCTCGCCTTCCCCCTCGCCCTCGTCGCCGCCCTGACGGTCCTGCCGCTGGTCGACGCCGAGGCGCAATGGGAGAGCACCTATCGCCAGCGCTTCATGGAGGAAGTGCAGCGCAAGGTCCCGCCACTGGTGCTGACACCACCCGGTGCCGCCGAACGCGCGGCGCCCCGCGCGCCGGCGGCGCAGGGCATCGACCTCAAGGAGGCCCGGACCCTCATGGGGCTCAGCCGGCCTATCGTCGCGGCGCGTCTGCCGGGCGGCAAGATCGCGATCGTCGACGGCGGGTTCCAGGGCATCCGCGAACGGCTGGAGGCGTTCCCGCACGAGAAGGCGCTGACCACGGTGATGCGGCCTGGCGCATCGCCCACCGACAAGCTCGTAGCCGATCCCGCTTATGCCGGGCCGTGGGATGACGATCACGGCTACTGGGTCTATCGGGTGGTCCGCGCCGTCGCGCCTGACGTGCAGGTCCTTCTTTATACTGCCGGCGGCCTCAGCCAGGTGGCAAGCGCACTCCTCCATGCCGGCACGCAGGGCGTCGTGCTGTCCAACGTCAGCCTCTCCTTCCCAGCGCACTTCCAGATATTTTCCCACGAAGAAGACGCGGTTTCGAAGTATCTGCGCGTGTACCTGCCGCAGCAGGAGGCTTTTGCCTTCATCTCATCCGGCAATGACCGGCAGAACATCCATTCCTTCGTCTCCGCCGACCGCAACAACAACGGCTACGTCGACTTCCACGATAGGGCGGCTCCCGGGCGCGATGTCGACAGCCTGCGCCTCAAGCTGCGGGCGGGAAAGTTCCGCACCGTTCTGACCTGGGACGCCAGCGCCCATCCCGATGCCGACTACGAGCTCCAGATCGTCGGCGCGGGCAACCGGATATTCTATTCGGGTCGCGTCGATCCCAAGGGCAAGGTCAAGGGGCTTGTCTTCCTGCACCACGCCTACAGCCAGACGGCCGATGCCGCGATACGGGTGAAGCGTCTCGCCGGGCCGGCGAGCGGCGTGTTCATGCGGGTCAACGCCTATCCTCTGGGCGTCGCCGGCGACTTCAACGGCCTGCAGACGACCAACGCCTATCTGTTCCGCGAAAATCCCTTCGTTACTTTCGTCGGGTCATTCGGCAAGGCCGCCGGCGGGCGCCTGGCGCCGTCGCCCTTCTCCAACATCGGCACCGCGCCCGACGGACGGCTGACGCCGCATGTCCTGGGGCCCGGCCAGCTCCTGATCGAGGGTCGCAAGACCAACGGCACATCGTTCTCCTCGCCCTTCATCACCGCGATGTACGCCACCCAGGTCGGCTACAACTTCAAGAACTTGATCGCGCGGTCGTCGAACTTCGCCCGCTTCGCGCCGGGCGTCGCGGCGCACGAACGCTCGCGCTGGGGCATTCCCGATCCGACTCTGCTCGCCAAGCTGGATGACCTGGTCGGGCCGACCAGGATCGAGGATGTCTCCCACCGCATCGAGGGCGGCACCCTGGTCGTGAAATTCGCCGTCACCCGCTGCTGCATGGAAAGCCTCAGCTGGGGCATCGCCGTCGGTCTGCTGGATCCGGCAAGCGGCAAGACGCTGGGTGGCGCCCTGGCCGTGGTGCGCTCGGACAAGGCCGACTTCGTGCGCCATCCGCTCGAGGCCCGCATCCCCCTGAAGTCGCTCGAAGCCTTTAAGGGCACGAAGGCGAAGGTGCGTTTCGACATCAAGGCCCGGCGCTGGCCCAATCCGCCGCCGGGCACGCTCAAGATCCACCAGGCTCCAGCCTACGATGTTACGCTTTAACGCCATGCCTCGCCGCGCCGGCGTCCTGTTCGGGGCGCTGGTGGCCCTCTCGTTGGCGCCCTTGCCGGCCACGGCTCAAGGCTGTCCCTTCGGGCGAGATATCACCGTGAGCGGACAGATCCAGGGCGTGGACCTCAAGAGCGACCCGAAGGAACTCGAGACCAAGATCGTCCCGTTCCGGGGTTGCGAGATCTGGATCATCGGCTTCGAGGGTGCGCTGCCCGCCGCCTGTCAGAAGGGCCGGCGCTTCACTGCCACCGGTCGCATCGGGCGCAGTCTCGTGCTGCCCGACGGCCTGTACATGCTTTGGGCCACGCGGCTCTCCTGCCAATAGGGCGCGGCGACAACTCTTCGTACGGCATGAGCCGCCGCCACTGCGACACATCACCTGTCGATCGCGGCCCAATATCGACCAGGTGGAGATCGAAGATGCCGAGCGACGACAACGGGGATTTCGCTGCAATGACACTTGCCGCCTCAGTCGCGATGGCAGCAGTCGTTCTCGCCGCTTCGACGGTCGTTACGGCTCAAACGTCGAGCTGCGTCAGCGGTCAGGTCTTGACGATCAACGGCAGGATTCTCGACATCTGGAAAGGAAAGAACGCAACGGCCTTTACCGTCGATGCTCGTCCCTATGCCGGCTGTCGAATCGTCAGCATCCTCGTGACCACCCCGCCCTCCTCCTGCACCAAGGGCGCCCAGATCAGCGCCACAGGCAAGATCGATGAGCCGGAAGGACCACTCGATGGCTTCGAGATGTGGAAGACGACGACCGTTGCCTGCCGCCGGTGACGCTGGACTGGAGTGATATGCGGCGCCGACGCCGGGTTCGTCGGCCCGCAGCGCCGAACGCCTACCGGCGTTACACTCTTTGGATTCCGAGGAGGAAACATGGCCCGTCCAACGGTTCGCAAGGGCATGCCGAGCACCCTGCTCGGCAAGGCCGAGTTCACGCGGCGTTTCCGGCAGCGCCTCTACGATCCCGCCTTCCAGGCACACGAGGACAGGATCGCGAGCCTGGCCGAGGTCGCCTGGGAGGCTTACCGCGACGACCGCAAGTCGCCGCGCACGCGCCGCGCCGGTCCCGGCTGGGCCGATCCGGACCATGAGCTTTCCGTCGAGTGGCTGGCCGCGCACGATGCCATCGCGCGCGCCGAGCGTCGGCAGAAATCCACCGCGGCCAGGCCGCGCATCCTGCTGATCAACAGCTCGCCGCGCAGCGACCAGACCTGCCCCGGCGAGATCTCCAAGAGCTGGCGGCTGGTGAAGATCGCCGAGCAGGTCTTCAGACGCGCGCGCGGCTTCGAGGTTGAGCTGCTCGACCTCAGCCGCATCACCGCCGAGCGCAGCCTGCACATCCATCCCTGCAAGGCCTGCGTCTCGACGGCGATGCCGCTCTGCAACTGGCCCTGCTCCTGCTACCCCAACCACGCCTACGCGCAGGTGAACGACTGGATGGCCGACATCTACCCGATGTGGGCGGCCGCACACGGCGTCATGATCGTGACGCCGGTGCACTGGTACCAAGCGCCGACGGTACTGAAGGCGATGATCGACCGCCTGGTCTGCGCCGACGGCGGCAATCCCGACCCGACCTCGACGTCGGGCAAGGACCCCGCCAAGGCGAAGGCAATCGAGAACAAGGGATGGAGTTATCCGCGTCACCTCGCCGGGCGCGCCTTCTCGGTCGTGGTGCACGGCGACGCCGCCGGCACCGAAACGCTGCGCCGCTCGCTGTCGGACTGGCTGCGCGACATGGGCCTGATCAGCGCCGGACACCCGGCCGAGATCGACCGCTACGTCGGCTACTACGGAAGCTATGCAGCGAGCCACCGCGCCCTCGACGCCGACCGCGCCTTCCAGGAAGAGACGCGGAACGCGGCCCGGGCGCTCGTCGCGGCAGTGAAGCTGCTGCGGCGCGGGAAGCTGGCACAACCCGGCGCGCATCTCGGCGAGCCGCGACCGAAGTAAGGCGCGAGGCTCGCCCCAACGGGGAGAGGAATTTTCACGGCAGCAGGCCGAGCCGCCGAGCGCGCGATGACCGCCGAATCGTGCCTTCCCTTGCGACCCTACTCCAACCGCTGAAGCAGCTTGCCGCGCACGACGGGATCGTTCTGCGCCACTCTGATGATCGTCGTGTATTCCTCGAGCGACAGGCCCTGGTCGGTGATCGCCGCCGTCATGGCCTTATCGGCCTCGTCGACAAGGCGCTCCTTTTCGTCGACCGGCGCCCGGGCGACCTTTTGGTCGTAGTTTTCCGCAATGGCGGACACTTTCTTCACGGCCGCCGCGGTCGCGTCGATCTTGTCGTCGGGAATTTTCTCAGGCGCCATCGCGGGACCGGGCGCCACCGGTGACAGCCCGGAGGGAGATCGGTCCTGCGCGAGAGAGGCGGACGTAAACAGGAGGCCGGCGGCGGCGAAGGTCATTGCGCAAAGTCGTGTCGTTCGCATATGCATGTCGAATCTCCTTTGCCGGAAGTTTTTCCTTTGGGCGTTGCGATGGAGACAGCGGTATCCGCTTACCGATCGCCGTCGACAGGCGATCGGTCCGGGAATGGAGCGTCACTCCCTAGAGGCCGGAAGGCCTCCTCATCGAGGCGTTCGCGGCCGACAGCGCATCAATGGCGGAGGTCGATTTCGAGATCGATCACCAGTTCGGTCGCCTCGGGCGGATGGGGCTCGAGACTCGCCGTACTCGCGTCGGCCCAACTGGCGATGTTCACCACCACGCCCCGCTGGCCATCGCTTTGTTCCGCTTCGACGGGTTCCACGATATTGAGGCCGTTGCCATCGAGAAAATAGGTGTGTTCACCGAACAGCCGCTCGAGCTGCGGCATCACCGGATGCTCCGCCGGAATGGCTTCGGCCTGCAATTGGTGCAGAGTCCGCTCGATCTGTGCGGAATTCATCTTCATCGTGCGCTCCTCTCGATTGGAGTTTCCGTTCGCGCATCGCGTCTGGCGAGACCTCCCACTCGGTGTGGTCTTCAGTCGCTCGGCCGGCCCGCCGCCCTTGATCTAGGACGATGCCTCACACGATCAACCCGCCCCCGCTAGATATTCCGCACGGCACATGCCGATCGTGTCATCGACATAGCGCGCGAACCCTGGCAGAGGTTGCCATGCGCCTCATCCCCAGGAGCCCGCGTCTGGTTAGGTTGCCGCGGCGGAACACTGCACCTCGAGCAGAAGCCCGTCTCCCATGAGCGCGGAGACACCGATCGTCGCGCTGGTATATGTATGCTGGGTCAGGATCTTCTTGCGGGCCGCAACGTAGCCGGCTCCGTTTTTCGCCAAATCCACGACGAAACTCGTCATCTGCAAAATCTGACCGAGGTCAGATCCGGCGGCCTTCAGCACCCGCTCGATATTCTGGTAGGTGTGCACGGTCTGCGTCTCGATATCGTCGCCGATTACCCGCCCTTGCAAATCCAGGGCCGAGATGCCGGACAGATAGAGTACATCCTTGAAGCGTACACAGTTGGTGAAGCCAAATTGCTCATACGGCATCACGCCGGGCGCCTGGATGACCTGTTTCATGTTGATGTTTCCTCAGGTGATGGGGCTCTGGCCGTCGGCCGAAACGCCGAGGCCGTTGGTGCATGGAATTACTCCCCTGGACGTGTTCACATACGGCGTTGGTCGGATCAGCGCCACGAGCAGCTGAAGGCAGTCGAAAGCACTATCCCGGCCTCGATCGCGTCAGCTGCGGCATGACGCTCGGCACGCCACTCGCCCTGGCGCTGGAACAGCTCGACCGCTTCGCCAAGGAAGTGATGCCGGCCTTCCGGACGACGCGAGCCGCG
>MEMN01000057.1:0-10351 GCA_001767945.1 Alphaproteobacteria bacterium RIFCSPHIGHO2_12_FULL_66_14
TGGGACAACCGCTGCACCCTCCACGCCGTCACCCCGCACGATCCCGGCGAGCGCCGGGTGATGCACCGCACGACCATCGTCGGGCACGAGCCCGTGCTGGCCGGATGAGCCGGGACGGGGTACGCGGCCAGGGGCCGCGCGAAAGCCGGACGGGACCAGCGGCCCCGTCCGGTTGATCGCGTCAGGCCGCGCGAATGAGGCCGAGCTGGGTCAGGGCCGTCACGCCGTCGTCGAGGCCGATTTCCTCGGCGACCCGGCCGTTCTCGACGCGCAGCACGGTGGTCCCGGTGAAGCGCATCTTGCGGCCGGACGCCGCCGGCAGCGCGCCCACGAGAAAATCGTCGAAGGCCGGGCCGGTGTGCGTGCCGCCGCCGATCCAGCGGCCGACGACGTGGTCGCCCTCGGCGATGAGATCGGCCGCACCGCCGAAGGCGAGGTCGGGGAAGGCCTTGCGGAAGCCGGTCATGAAATCCAGCACGTCGGCATGACCGCGCCGTGGCGCATGCAGTGAATACTGCAGGAGCATGTCGGGCGCGGCGAGTTCCTCGATCACCTTGGGATTCCAGGGATTGCCCCAGAACTCGGTGAACCAGCGGCCGACGATTTCCTTGTTTTCCTGTTCCCTGGACATGGCGGGATCCTCTCAAGTTGTTGACGTTGCGCGACGCCATTTAGGCCGCAACGACTCCAGGGAATATCCGCCCGCCGCCGCCAATTCGGATAGACTGACGGTGCAAAACGGATTGACCATGCAAAGGAGAACGCCATGAGCGACGTCGTGCTGGTCGAAGACAGCGAAGCCGGACCCTTAGCCGAGACGATCCGCAGCGGTGCGCATGTGCTGGCCGCCGATGAGCCGGCAGCGCTCGGCGGCAACGACACGGGTCCGGATCCTTACAGCTACTTGCTTGCGGCGCTCGGCACCTGCACGGCGATGACGCTGCGCATGTATGCGCGACAGAAGAAATGGCCGCTGCAAAAGGTCAGGGTGCGGCTCAAGCACGACAAGATCCACGCGACGGATTGCGCGAGTTGCGAAACCAAGGAGGGCAAGGTCGACCGGATCGAACGGTCGATCGAGCTCGAAGGCCCGCTCAGCGACGAACAGCGGCAGCGACTTCGCGAGATCGCCGATCGCTGTCCGGTGCACCGCACGCTGGTCTCGGAAATCCTGATTTCGACGCAGCTCGCCTGATCACTCCAGCACCTTCGGCGGCCGGTAGAGCGGAAATCCGTTGAAGGGCTTCGAACGATCGTGGTCGGGCACCTCGTAGAAGCTCGACTTGCCGTAGTTGTGCAGGCCGCCGTCGACACGCAGCGAGATGCCGGTGACGTAGGCCGCGGCGTCGCTCAGCAGATAGACGATGGCGCCCGCGATCTCCGATTCGGTGCCGTGACGCTTCAGCGGGATGCGCTTCCTGACGCCGCGCAGCACGTCGTGGGCGCGCTCGGGATAGCGATCGAGACCCGAGGAGGCGATGAAGCCCGGGATGACGGAATTGACGCGCACGCCGGCATGCGCCCACTCCACCGAGGCGGTGTAGGTGAAGTTGGTCTGGCCGGCGCGCGCCGCGCCATTGTGACCCATGCCGGGCATGCCGAGCTCGAAATCGGCGCCGACGTTCACGATCGTGCCGCCGTTCTTCTCCATCCAGCCGAGGTAGACCGCCTTCGACACCAGGAAGGTCGCGGTCATGTTATTGGCGACCACGGCGTTCCAGCCGTTGAGCGAGATGTCCTTCAACTGCGCCGGGAATTGGCCGCCGGCGTTGTTCACTAGGCCGTCGATGCGACCGCCCCAGGCCAGCACGCCGTCGACGGCGGCCTTCACCTGGGCCTCGTCGCGCAGATCGGCCGCGAAGGTGAAAGTGTCGGGATCGCCGAGCTCCTCCTTCACCTGGTCGAGCTTCTCCCGGGTGCGCCCCACCAGGGCGAGGCGCGCGCCAAGCGAGCCGAGTTCGTGCGCGGTGCATCGTCCGAGACCCGAGCCGCCGCCGGTGACGACGATGGTGCGGCCGGCGAACAGGTCGGGGCGGAAGACTGAACTGTAGGGCATGTCGGAGGCTTTCGCGTCGCTCAGGCACCGGTCGCGCGGCGCCCGAGATGACGCTGCAGCAGGCGCATGATCGCGAAGCCGACCTGCAGCGTCACGCCGAAGAACAGAATGCCGATGGCGAACAGGACCAGTTTCTGGTCGAGCGTGGGCAGGAGCGCCGCCTCGCGCAGGATCACGGCGATGCCTTCGGTGACGCCGATCGCGGCGCCGGCGCTGGACGACATCACCAGCACGAAGAAAGCGCGCGTCACGTTGGGCAGGAACAAGAGCGCGCCCAGGGTCGAGCCGGTGCGCAACTGCTTCAGCGCCTCGGCGCCGTTGTCGGCGACATAGGAAGCCGAATAGGGCACCAGCGACAGCGCCACGGTCATGATCCCCGACGGCGCGACGCCGATGCCGAACAGGGTCGCGTCGCGCGGGATGATGTTCAGCAGGAAGAACATCACGACGAAGGTCGGGGCCGCCCGCATCAGGCCGATCAGCACGGTGGCCGCAGCGCCCAGGATACCGCCACCGAGCTTCGACCAGGCGAGCAGCGCTCCCAGCGCCAGGCCGACCGCGAGCGCGATGGCCGCGATCTGGAAGTTGACCGCCATGCCGGCCAGAAGCTGGGTGACGAAATCGGCGGGAAGCCCGGGAACGAACGGGATCATGCGTGCCGCCGCTCCAGCAGGATGCGCAGCCGGCCGCACAGCCAGACGACGACGACGACGATGGCGACGTAGAACACCAGCAGCAGCGAATAGGTGGTTGCGCGGCCGCTGGCGAAGGCCGTGATGTCGGTGAGCGCGCTCAAAAGCTCGGGCGCGCCGATGAAGCTCGCGATCGGGGTGCCCTTGGCGGCATTGATGAGGAACGACACGATCTGAGTTGCCGCGCGGCTGATGGCGCGGCCGAACAGCTCGACGGTGCGTTGCGGGCCGGCGCTGCGCTCGGTCCTGAGCGACTGCATGGCCTCGGCAATGGCCTGGCCGGCGTTGCTGCCGTTCATCAGCCCCAGCGCCACGATCGAGGCGCCGATCGCCACAGCCGACGAATAGGCAAAGAATGCATGAGCCACCGCGGCGGCGATGACGAGGGTCAGCACGACCGGCGAGGATTGCAGGATGACGGTGACCGCCCGGGCGGGCCAGCGGATCAGGAAGATGCGCGTGCTCTGCACCGCCCCCAACACGAGGGCGAACAGCAGGGTCGCGGCGAGCGCGCCGGCGATCAGGATGAGGGAATTCGCGATGCCGTCCTTGAACAGCGACCAGGCTGGCATGGTCTTGAACATGGGCAGCGACAGCGCGATGCCGGTCCGCGCCTTGACCCAGCTCTCGAACGCAGCGACCCGACCGGCGAAGGGCGTCGGCTCGAGATCGGCCTTGAGCGCGGGCAGCACGCAGGCGGGATTGGTGCTGCCGGTGGCGGTATCGCATTCGGGCCGCTTCCACACCGCCTGCTGGCGCTCGAGGAAGCCGGTGCCGACGCGATTGGCACGGGCGATCTCGAGGAAGACGCCGTCACGGTGGAAGATCTGGCTCATCAGGTCGAGCGCCCGGGCGAGGCGATCGGCGCTGGCGACGCGGGCGACGGCCATGCCCCATGGCACCTGGGCGAAGCCGAACTTCTTGTCGAAGCGCTCGGCAAAATCGGGCTCGATGAAGTAGTAGTCGAAGAAGCTGTCGTCCTGCGCCGCCAGCGTGCAGGTCTCGTCGCGGAGTTGGCCGGGCAGGACGCCGGCCTCGTCGAACAGCATCAGGCGGGCGTTGTGCGAGACGATCTGGGCGTTCGATCCGTTGCCGATGGTGACGCAGATGGTGCGGCCGCCGATGTCCGGCCAGCCCTTCACGGGAAGCGCCCGCGGGCCCACCATGATGGTCTCGGACTGGTAGTAGTGAGGGCGGATGAAACGCACCTGGCCGTCGCGCTGGGTGTTGTGCCCCATGGTCGCCAGGATGACGTCGATGCGGTCGTCGGCGAGCAGCGGGACGCGGCTGGCGGCATTGACGCGGGTGAACACCGGCTCGACGCCCAGGTGCCTCGCGACCGCCCGCGCCACGTCGACGTCGTAGCCACTGCGGGTCTGGCCCTGGCGCGTGCCGAACAGCGGATAGTACTCACGCACGCCGGGGCGGAGGCGGTTGTCGCAGAAGACGCGGACGAGCCGGTCGAACTCGGGCTTCGCGCAGGCGCCCGCGACAGAGGCCTCGGCGCGGGCATCCTCGATCAGTTTGGCGAGCGCCGCATCAGGCGTCTCGGCCTGCGCCGGCAGCGCGGCGAACGACGCCGCCACGACGAAAAGCAGGATCGGCCATGCCCGCATCTCAGGCCGACGTCCCCGCCCCGGCCTTGGCCGCTGCGATCTCGACGATATGCAGCTCGCCGAAGGTATAGGGGCCATGGCGATGGATGGTCCGCCCCTCCTCGGCGCGCAGGACATCCGCGGTCATGCGCGCAAGCTTCTCGGGCGAGATATAGACCAGGGTCGTGAGAATGATCCGGAGCGAAAGGGCGTTCTTCGCCAACAGCGCCCGCGACCGATCGAGGTCGTCGAAGGCGTTGTGGGTGATGACGGCGCGTCCGCCAGGAGCAAGATGATCCCGCAAACCCTCGAGAAATGGATCGAGCAGGGAGCGGCCATCCGCGCCCCCCGAACTCCAGGTCGGCAGGCGACCGGCAACCTCGACCGCCTCCATCGGGAAATGCGGCAGATTGGCCACGATGAGATCGAAGCGGCGGCCGGCGACCGGCCGCCACATGTCACCACGGTGCAGTTCGGCGACGGCACCCTGCCCGAGGTCATCGAGCAGCGCGGTGCTCGCGGCGACAGCATCGTGCTCGATGTCGATACCGCAGAGAGAGGCCGCACCCATGGTGCCCAGCGCCGCCAACACGACGCCGCTGCCGCAGCCGATCTCGAGCACGCCGACGCCCCGGACGCGGCCGGCGTCGAGGCGCAGCGCCTGAATCAGCGCCGCGGTGTATTCGCTCGGGCGCAGCGCCGCAGGAACCGGCAGGCGTGTGTCTATATCGAACATCAGCGCGAAAGCTGGCGTGGAACGCGCGGACCGGCGTCCTGGGTGTCGAGCCGCCTGGCCATTTCGAGGGCCACGGGATCGCCGGGATATTCGCCGAGGATCGCGCGGTAACGCTCCAGCGCCAGTGCGACGTCTCCGGCGACCAGCGTCTCATAGGCCGCGCGCGTCAGCCTGCACAGCCGGACCATCGCCTGGTCGGGTTCGAAATCGGATCCGAGCCCGTAGGCGCCCATCAGCTCGTAGATGGGAATCTTCGCCCGGCGGCCCTTGACGGCGACGTCGTCGATCGGCCGGACGCAGAGGCGCTCGCCCGCCTCCTTGAAGACGGAATGGCTGATCGTGATGCGGGTGCCATATTCCTTGTTGATGCCCTCGAGCCGCGCCGCGACGTTCACGCCGTCGCCCATCACGGTGTAGCTCATCCGCTCCTTGGAGCCGATGTTGCCCACGAGGACGGCGTCGGAGTGGATGCCGATGCGGATGTTGAGCGGCTTCAGTCCTTCCTCGTGCCAGCGCGCATTGAGTCCGTCCATGCCCTTCCGGATGCGGAGCGCGGCAAAGCAGGCGCGCGCGGCATGGTCGTCGAGCAGCGCCGGCGCGCCCCAGAAGGCCATCACGCCGTCGCCGATGAACTTGTCGATGGTGCCCGATTCCTCGTTCACCGCCTTGGTGACAACGGCCAGGTAGTCCGAGACGCGCAGCAGGAGCTCCTGCGACGGCACCTCCTCCGAGAGCGAGGAGAAAGCCTCGAGATCGGAGAAGAAGATCGTCAGGAACCGGCTATGGCCGCCCAGCTCCAGCTTCTGGTCGGATTCGAGGAGCTGCTTGACCAGGCCGACCGGCACGAAGGCGGCGAACGACTTCACCGCGGCGTCGAGCGTGTCGATCGCGCGCGACAGGACGGCGACCTCGCGGATCGGCGAATCCAGCGGCGGCAGGTTCTCGCCCTCGAGTTCCTGGATGCGGACCACTTTCCGGGCGAGCTTCTCGAGCGGCGCGGAGACCACGGTCGACAGGAAGTAGATGATCAGGATCTGCAGAACGATCGCAAGCAGCCCGAAGAGGAAGAGCCGTCTGTTGTGCTCCTGGAAAGCTTCCGTGAAGTCGGCGAGCGGCGTCACGATGAAGAGCTGCCACCTCTTGCCGAAGCCCGGGGGCAACGTCGTGAGGCTCGCCACGTAATCCTCGCCGCCCTTGGTGAAGGAGAAAAGTTTCTCGCTGTCGCGCGACCGGGCGCTGAAAGCGATGGCCGGCAGATCGTTGCCGAGCGAGGTGATGTGCTGCAACTCCACCCGGCCGTTGTAGTTGGTGTAGGTCTTGACGCGCTCGGAGTTGGCGATCACCCGGCCCTGATGGTCGAGGATGTAGCTGAGCGTCCCCGGGCTGATCTTGCGCTCGGCGAGATACTCGGACAGGCCGTCGAGGGTGATGTCGGCAGCCGCGACGCCCAGCATCCTGCCATCGTTGAAAATCGGCGCGGCGACCGTGAAGCCGATCAGGCCGAGGGCAGCAAAGACGTCGGGGTCGGTGATCACCGGCCCCCCGGCCTGCTGGGTCATCCGGTACCACAGGCGTGCGCGCGGGTCGTAGGCCGTGACCTGTTCGGACTTGCCGATTTCCTTCTGCTGGGCGTCGAGAAAGACGTAGTGGTCGGTCGGCGCGGTTCCGCGCGGCACGGCATCGATCCAGCGATCAGCGTAGCGCGCGCCCGGCGGCGGCAGCTTGCCCTGGACCTCGACCGTGGGCTCGATCTGGCGCGCCTGCCGGAACGAACCGTCGGTGAGGCCGACGTACATGCTGATGATCCTGTCGCTGTGCTGGATGATGCTGAAGAGGTATTTCAGCGAACGGTTGTCGGAATAGAAATCGGGCTGGTCAGCGCCGACGGCGGCGGCGCTACGCACCAGCGACTTGATCGGATTGAAGACGTTCTCGATGTTCTCGATGGCGTCGATGCGGAAGCGATCGACGAGCTCATCGGCATTCGAACGCGCGATCTTCTCGTTCGAGACGTAGGTGACGGCGATGATCGCGAAGAACACCGGCACCGTCAGCAGGACGAACAGCGTCAGGATGCTTGGCCGCAGGCGCAGGTTTTTGACGAGGCTTTTCTTCATGCGCCGGCTGTCGAGGAAAACATGGATCAGTATAGGTGAAAGGAGATTCATCGTCCATGCAGATGGGCGCACCCGTTACAGTGGTGGGCGCTTCATATGCCAGTCACTCGCCTGCTGAAAGGCGTGCCCGGCGGCAAGGATGCCCGCCTCATCGAAGGCTCGACCGACGATCTGGAAGCCGACGGGCACGCCGTCCTCTGTCATGCCGCCGGGCAGGGTGAGCGTCGGATGGCCGCTCATGTCGAACGGCGCCGTGTAGCGCAGGCGCGCCGCGACCGCCTCGGCTGTCCGTCCCGCCGCCGCCATCGCCGCGATCGACCACGCAGCCGTCCCCATCACCGGCACCAGCAGGAGGTCGATCGAGGCCAGCAACCGGTCGATCTCGCCCTTCACCCGCGCGCGCAGAAGCAGCAGCCTGCCGAGATCGAGCGCGGAAAGACCACGGCCGAGATCGAGCAGCGCAGCGAACTCCGCCCCATACTCGTCGCGTCGCGACGGGAACGTCGTCTCGTGGGCCAGCGCCGCCTCGACGCCGCAGAGCTCTCGCCACTTCAACGCCGCCTCGTCGAAGTCCGGCAGCACGACATCCACCGGCACGGCGCCCGCCCCCCGGAGGGCCGCGATGGCGCTATCGAGCGCGCGCCGGGAATCGGAATCCACGCCGATCAGGTTGGCCGGAACGCCGAGCCGCCGGCCTTTCACGCCGCCATCGATCGATCCGGCATAGTCGGGCACCGCAAGCGGCACCGCGGTCGGATCGTCGGGGTCGGCGCCGGCGATCACGCCCAGGACCAGCGCCGCATCGCGGGCGCTGCGGCACATCGGGCCGACATGATCGAGCGATTCGGCGAGCGCAAACACGCCGGCGCGGCTCACCCGGCCCCAGGTCGGCTTGAGGCCGGTCAGGCCGTTCATGGTCGAGGGAAAGCGGATCGAGCCCCCGGTGTCGGAGCCCAGCGAGGCGAAGCAGAGGCCGGAGGCGGTCGCCACGCCCGAGCCCGACGACGACACGCCGGGCCAATAGGCCGCGTTCCAGGGGTTCACCGGCGGGGTGATCTCCGGATGATGCAGGCCGTAGGCGCCCTCGGTCATCTGCAGCTTGCCCAGGAGCACCGCGCCGGCGGCCTTGAGGCGCGCCACTACCGTGGCGTCCTTCGCCGGCACATGATGGCGGTGGATCGTCATGCCGGCCGCCGTCGCGACGCCGGCTGTGTTGCAAAGATCCTTCACGGCGATCGGCACGCCGTGCAGTGGCCCGCGCGATGTGCCGACGGCGGTCTCGGCATCGAGGCGCTTTGCATCCGTCAGCGCCCGCTCCGGCGTCAGGGTGGCGTAGGCCTTGAGTCTGGGATCGAGCCTCCCGATGCGGTCGAGGAGCGCCTGCGTCGCCTCCACCGAGGAGAGCTTGCGCGCCTTCAGGCGCCGCGCGACCTCGTCGAGTGACAGATAGTGCAGATCTCCCGGCATGCGCGTTCCCTCACAGCGTCCTGTCCATGACCTGGACATGTTCGCCGCGATAGTCGCGCCGCTCAAGCGGTCGCCAACCGAGGCCGGCGTAGAGATCGGGCGCCGTGGAGGTAAAAAGATAGAGCCGCGAATAACCCAGGCGGCGCGCCGTGTCCTCGACGGCCCGCACCAGCGCCGAGGCGATGCCCTTCTTGCGCTGCTCGGGCGGCACGTAGACGCTGGCGAGCCAGGGATTGCGCGGATCGCCCTCGAGATCGTCGAAGATCAGCGAGGCGGTACCGACGATGCCGTCGTCCTCATCGAGGGCGACGAATGCGACCGGGACGCGATCGACGTTCATCTTGCCCTGGATCCGGATGACGCGTTGCGCCAGCGTCTGCCCGGGATTGAGATGGCCCCACTCGGCGAAGCCCCAGGCCGCGACCTGGGCGGCCAGATCGGGACGCTCGACGAGCGGGGCGATCCTCATGCGCTCAGCCGACCGCCTTGAGGTTCACGGCGGCATCGCGGCCGCGCTCGCTGGCGACCTCGTAGCTGATCTTCTGGCCCTCGTTGAGGCCGTTCATGCCCGAGCGCTCGACGGCGCTGATATGGACGAACACGTCCTTGCCGCCGCCGTCCGGCTGGATGAACCCGAATCCCTTGGTGGCGTTGAACCACTTGACCGTGCCTGTAGCCATCGTCTCTCTCCGTTGGGCGAGCACTCACGCGAAGCTGCCGGCGGTGCGCTCGCAGCTGCCGCCGGCGACCGGTTCACATCGTTGCGCCGATCTTCCACGGCTCGAATTCATCGTCACCGATGCCCAGCGCTTCCGACTTCGTCTTCTGCCCCGACGCCGTGGCAAGAATGAGGTCGAAGATGCGCCGGCCGTTCTCCTGGATGGTCTCCTCGCCGTCGACGATGGTGCCGCAGTTGATGTCCATGTCGTCGGTCATGCGCCGGTAGAGCGAGGTATTCGTCGCGAGCTTGAGCGAGGGCGTGGGCTTGCAGCCGAACACGCTGCCGCGACCGGTCGTGAAGCAGAGCACGTTGGCGCCGCCCGCCACCTGGCCGGTGGCCGAGACTGGGTCGTAGCCGGGCGAATCCATATAGACGAAGCCCTTGGCCGTGATCGGCTCGGCATACTTGTAGACGTCGACCAGGTTGGTCGTGCCGCCCTTGGCCACCGCGCCCAGCGACTTCTCGAGGATGGTGGTGAGGCCGCCCGCCTTGTTGCCCGGCGAGGGGTTGTTGTTCATCTCGCCGCCGGTCTTCGCACAGTGGTCTTCCCACCACTTGATGCGCTCGACGATCTTCTCGCCCACTTCCTTGCTGACGGCGCGGCGGGTGAGCAGGTGCTCGGCGCCGTAGATCTCGGGCGTTTCCGACAGCACCGCCGAGCCGCCGTTGCGCACCAGCAGATCGACCGCGGCGCCCAGCGCCGGATTGGCCGAGATGCCGGAATAGCCATCCGAGCCGCCGCACTGCAGCGCCAGGATCAGCTCGCTGGCCGGGATCGCCTCGCGCTTCACGTTGTTCACTTCCGGCAGCAGCTCCTTCAGGAAGCCGACAGCGCGCATCACGGTCCTGCTGACGCCGCCCTCGTCCTGGATCGCCATCGGGATCAGCTTGGGCCCTTCCTTGAGGCCCTCGGCGTTCATCAGGCCCGAGATCTGATTGGTCTCGCAGCCCAACCCCAGCACGACGA
>MEMN01000057.1:10359-11448 GCA_001767945.1 Alphaproteobacteria bacterium RIFCSPHIGHO2_12_FULL_66_14
GCGCTGAGCAGCGGTTCGACGTGACGCGCGATCATGCGGCTGGTGGCGGCGGAGCAGTTCACCGTGGTGACGATGCCGAGGTAGTTGCGCGTGGCGGCGCGGCCATCGGCACGGCGGTAGCCTTGGAAGGTCGCGGCCGGCACGATGTACTCGGTCGGATGCGCGTCGGCGCAGAAAGCGTAGTCGCGCTCGAAGTCGCCCATGACGCAGTTGTGGGTGTGGATGTGCGTGCCCCGCGCCAGGTCGTCGGTGGCGAAGCCGATGATCTGGTTGTACTTGCGCAGCGCCTCGCCCTTCTTGACCGCGCGGGTCAGGATCTTGTGGCCGGGCGGCACGCGCGTGGCCGCCGCGACCTCGCCCTCGACCTTCGTGCCCGCCAGGATGTCCATGCGCGCCACGATGACGTTGTCGCCGGGATGCAGCCGGATGGTGAGCGGTGCGGTCATGACGATCTCCTAAGCCGCGCGCCGGGCGCGGATGGCATCGATGGCGGCGAAGAGTTTCAGGCAGTCGGCCTCGCTCAGCGACTTCAGGGGCGCGCGCATCCGGCTCCAGGCCATCGCATCCTTGCGGCGATGGCCGACCAGCGCTTTTACCGCCGCCGTCACGGCATGGGGCAGGACGACCTCGACCATCGCATTGATGCGCGGCTCTTCGATGCCATCGATCAGCGGCTTCATCAGGTCGGGCGCGATGTTGGCGAGGCCGGTGATGGCGCCCGAGGCGCCCAGCATCATGGCCTTGGCCAGCAACCGCTCGTCGCCGATCAGGATGTGCAGCTCGCCGTGATGCCTGAGAAGCGCCTCGGCGTTGTCCCAATCGCCCGAAGAGTCCTTCACGCCGGTGACCTGCTTGGGGAACGCCTTCTTGAGCCGCCCGATGAGATCCATCGAGAGCCCGACCGAGGTCACCTGCGGGATGTGATAGAGAATGACGTTGCTGGCCTTGGAGCCGAGGCCCGTCAGCACCGCCGCGAACCAGTCGAACAGGCCTTCGTCGGCCGCAGCCTTGAAATAGAACGGCGGCGCCAGCAGGAAGCTGGGGCAGCCCACCATCAACCCCGCGCGGCCCTGGGCGATCGCCTCCTCG
>MEMN01000057.1:11494-52395 GCA_001767945.1 Alphaproteobacteria bacterium RIFCSPHIGHO2_12_FULL_66_14
CGCCCGCCCCGACGAGCGCCCCCAGCGCACGGTTGCGTTCGTTCAGCCCCAGCGAGGCACCCTCGCCCGTGGTGCCGAACACCGTGAGGCTCGCGCAGCCGTCGGCCAGCGACTGCCGGCCATGCGCCACCAGGCGCGGCAGGTCGATCGACCGGTCCTCGGCGAAGGGCGTGGCGAGGGCAACGGACAGCCCGAAGCGGTTGGCGCGAAGCGGCACGATGTTTCCTTCCCGTCGTTTCTTGGCCCGGATGATAGGTCAGGTGCCGGCCAACGGCAAAATCAAGCCGGCCGGACACGGGGGCCGGACAAGTATGGCCGCGCCGCTCATCGTCTGCTAGAAGCGCCCGCTTCGAGGGACGAGGAAACGATGGACACGCTCACCTACTGGAACGGCACCTGGCACGAGGGCAACCCCGCCATCCTGGGGCCGCGCGATCACGCCATGTGGCTGGGCTCCATCGTCTTCGACGGCGGCCGCGCCTTCGAGGGCTGCGGCCCCGACCTCGACCTCCATGCCGACCGCGCCGTGCGCTCGGCCCGCTCGCTCGGCCTCAACCCGACGCAGACGCCCGGGGAGATCCTGAAGCTGATGCACGAGAGCGTGCGCCGCTTCGGCGCCAAGGCCGAGCTTTACGTGCGGCCGATGTTCTGGGCCGGCAAGGGCGGCGCCGGCCCGATCTCGGTCGATCCCGACTCGTGTCAGTTCCTGCTCTGCACCTATATCTCGCCGATGCGCGCCGGCAGCCCGCTGACCCTCGGCCTCTGCCGCTCGATCCGCCGGCCGACGCCCGAGAGCGCGCCGACCGACGCCAAGGCCAGCTGCCTCTATCCCAACTCCTCCAGAGGCGCGGCCGAGATGGCCAAGCGCGGCTTCACCAACGGCATCGTGCTCGATGCGCTCGGCAACGTCGCCGAAACCTGCAGCTCCAACGTGTTCCTGGCGCGGAACGGCGTCGTCGCCACGCCGGTGCCCAACGGCTCCTTCCTGGCCGGCATCACGCGCAACCGCACCATAAAACTCCTGCGCACCGCCGGCATCACCGTCGAGGAGCGCACCGTCACGACCGCGGAGCTCGACGAGGCCGACGAGATCTTCACCACCGGCAATGCCGGCAAGGTCCAGCCGGTCAGCCGCTACGAGGACCGCGACCTGCAGCCCGGCCCGATCGCCGCCCGCGCCCACGACCTTTACATGGCGTTTGCGCGGACGCAGCGGATCATCTGAGGGCGCGACGCCGTTGTTGTTACGAACACGAAGTGTCCCGATTGACACCGGCCAGGTGTTCGCAAGATCGTCGTCCGGGTGGCGATTTGCCAAACGATGACAACGGCTTGTGGCCGCACGCCTGAACAGGGCCATGGACGGTTCCGACGCAAGCCCGAATCGCGGACCTGTCAACGAGGCGTATCCGCTAGGCTGCGCGTTTGAGGCGTGACGACCGGATCAGGACTTCGGCCGGAATGCCGAGTTCCTTGTGAAGCCGCCGGATCATGTTGATCAACAGCCCCCGCCGCCGGTTCAGCACTTCGGCAACACGCGTGCGGGTGCCCAGGATGCCTTCGAGGTCCTTGCGCGTGAGGTTTTGCTGCTCCATGCGAAATTTGATGGCCTCGATGGGGTCGGGCGGGTCCATCGGATGGTGCTCGCTCTCCCAGGCGTCGATCAGCGTCGCCAGTACGTCGAGCCGGTCGCCCCTGGGCGTGCCCGACTTTGCACCCCACAGGCGCTCGACCTCGGCCAGCGTCCCCTCATAGTCGGCCTCGCTGCGGATCGGCTTCACGCCAGCCATGTTTCACCTTCCTCACGTCGATCCTGTCGTAGCCTCTGTGCGTGCCCAGCCACTTGATCCAGACGATGCTCTTCTCGAAATCGACGATCAACTCTTCGATGCTTCGGCCGCCGTGCGGTGAAAGTCGACAATCTCTTCGAACACGCTGTCGGCCATCTCGTCCCAGGATTGGGGATCGTTCTCCAGCCATTCCTCCATTCCCCGATCCAGCATTTCCTGCTCCGCCTCCACCAGTTCCTCGGGCACCCTAAGGTCGCGCAAGCAGTACTCCGCCTCGAGGTCGAACATGCGCACGAGATCGTCGTCGTCGCCGATATCGGCGGCGAAATCGCGGAAAGCCGCAACCCAGCGCGCCTGCAGATCGGCCGGCGCCAGTCCCGCATAGGGCCGGCCGCGGCGCAGGTAGTCCCTCGTCTGTTCGAGCTTTTCGTTCTCGAGAAAAGCCCAGGTGGCATCGTCGAAGTCAGTCATGTCTGCTCCTTTTTGTCATTCGTCATCCCTTGACATTGTTGTCATATTTGACAATATTCTTTGGTGTCCCTGACGACGCGCCCGATCTCCTGGCTCAAGGCCGCGCTGCGCGATTTTCAGGACTTCCCTGAAGGTGCGCAGATCGAAATTTTGCGTGCCCTGGTGGTTGCCGCCGAGGGCGGCAAGGCGGATATCGCCAAGCCGATGAAGGGCTTCGGCTCAGGCGTCTTCGAGGTCGCGTTGAAGTATCGCGGTGACGCCTTCCGCACCGTTTACGCCGTGCAGATTGGCGATGCCCTTTGGGTTCTCCACGCCTTCCAGAAGAAATCGAAGACGGGGATCAAGACGCCGAAGCACGAGATCGACCTGATCCACGATCGGTTCAAGCGATTGAAGGAGACCCTGCGATGAGGAAGAAACTCGAACTGGTCCACGGCAGCGGAAACGTCTTCCGCGATCTCGGTCACCCCAATGCCGACGTCGAGCAGATCAAGGCAATCCTTGCGGCCCAGATCATCATTGCTCTGGACGCGCGTAAGCTGACTGTCCGCGCCGCCAAGGAACTAACGGGAGTCGCCGCTGCTGATTTTTCGCGAATTCGTCGAGTGAAGCTCGACCGGTTCACGATCGATCGATTGGTCGCAATTCTCAATAAACTAGACCGCCGTGTAAACGTCAGCGTGAGCGTGCGACGAAGTCACAAGTCGAATGTTCTCTTAGTGCAAAACGTACGTTAGCTATTCTCATAAAATGACGAGTTCAATGTCATGTCCTAGGCCTTCTCGAACGATCAGTTGGGCAGAACAGCACGTGGTCACGCTCAAGCAGCTTGTGCCGGTTCGCGAAGCAAATCTTGAATTGGTCGTAAATGTTGCCTGTGAGGATGCCGAACTTAGAAGTCATTCTTTCAAGTTCTCCAATGATGATCTGGCCGACCTTTTACGAATTTAGAAACGACAGCCTACAAATCGTGAAACATGTCGTAGTCATGCCCTTCATCCAGGAAGCGCACCCGCCCCGGCTGGTCGTCCCATCGGTAGTCCATCTCCGCCCGCAGCGGCCACGCGAAGGTGAGTGCCAGCGCGTCGCCGATGTCCGGTGACAGCAGCCCCCGCTTCTTCATGTCCTCCTTGCGTTCGAGCTGGATGGCGTTCCTCGCGTCGTAGCCGTATTCGACACCCGTCAGATCCTGCGCCAGCTCGGGATCGTCGGGCAGCGCGCCCTGCTCCAGCCAGCCCTTCACCCGGCCCCATATCTCGGCGCGCTTGTTGGCGTAGAGCGGCGCCTGGCCCTCCGGCGTCCAGCCATCGGGCCGGCTCGCGAAGTTGATGCCGTGGACACCGGGCACGCCGAGCTGTCGCAGCCGATCGACGACGCCGGCGCCGATGCCGCCCTCGTCGACGAAGACCGCCCGCGCGCCCACTTCTGCCGCGCGCTGGCAGACCCGGCCGGCGAGCTGCATCAGGTCGAGCCCCTTCAGCTTCTCGATCGGCCAGCTGCGGCCATCGCGGCCCTTGCGAATGAAGATGACGCTGCGGTCGTCGCCGAAGCGCGCCACGTCGACACCCATAACGAGGGGATCGTACGGTGCCGGCGGCACCTCGCGGGTCATGGCTTCGCGCACCCGCTCGCCGTCTATGAACTGCAGTGCGCCGGCGCGCGGGAAGACGCCGCGCACGCGGATGCGCACGAAGTCGGAATCCTCGCCGTAGTCGCGCACCCATTCGGCGATCTGCGCCTTGTTGGTGAAGGAGACCTGCCGCGCGTCGACGTGGCGGCCGTTCCAGGTGCGGGCGAAGCGGCCGAAACAGTCGTGGAAGCGGCCGCCGTTGCGCGTCGGATTGCCGAAGGCCACCCAGACGATCTCGGTGCCGGCATCGGTCAGCGCGCCCTCGGCGGTTTCCCAGATCGGCTCGGCGATGGCCGAGGCCTCGTCGAACACCAGCAGCAGGCGGCCGCCCTGGTTGTGCAGGCCGGCGAAGGCCTCGGGATTGTGCGCCGACCACGGCACCAGGTCGCAGCGCCAGCCCGCCGCCTCGCTCTCGACCGCCGAGGCGATCGAGGTGGCGCTCAAGACGAACCAGTTGTGGCAGACCGCGAGCCGATACCACTTGGAGAGTTCGGCCCAGGTCTTGGTCCGGAGATGGGTCTCGGTATTGGCGGTCACCACGCCGCGCGTGTGCGCCGCCGTGGCGAGCGACCACAGGACCAGCCACGCCACCAGCGCCGACTTGCCGACGCCGTGGCCGGAGGCGACGGCGACGCGCACGGGCGCGCGGCCTTCCGCGAGGGCATCGCGGATGTCGGCGAGAATTTCGGCTTGCCACGGCTCGGGGCCGTCGTGGCCGGCAAGCGGCGTGCCGGCCTCGCCCCACGGGAAGGCCATTTTGACGAATCCGAGCGGGTCCTTGCGGAAACGGCGCACCGTCTCCAGCGCACGGTCGTGGTCGGCTTGTGTGTTCACGTGATCGAGCATGGAAAAGCTCCTCATGGCTGGGATCGCGCAACTCCAGTTGCGCATCTTCATGAGCGCCACTGGAGTGGCGCGCTCCCAGCAAAGACTATGAATTCCTCTGCTTCGCTGCCGCGCGCAGCTCGGCCTCGTACTTGGCGATGCGCTCGTCGGCGGCATCGAGGCGGCGGGCGAGGTCGAACGGCGCGCCGCCCTCGCGCGACGGACGCTTGTCGCCATAGGTCTCGCGCTCGTGCGCCTTGAGCAGCGACCACAGCAGGCGATTATCGTAGACCTTCACCTTGCCGACCATCTGGCCGCGCTGGAACACCGGCTTCTTGATGCCGACGACGGCACGGCGGAACACCTCGTCGCGCACGCGGGCGACGCCCAGTTCCAGCGCATCGGCCCAGCGCTTGGCGAAGGCCGGATTGGTTTTCTTGTGATGGTAGAGCGCGGTGCGCGACAGGCCGCTCCGCTTGGCGGCGTAGCTCACCGAGCCGGAGGCGGCGAGCAGGCGGAAGAAGTGCGCGGCGGCGCGCGGCACGAGGGCCGCAGGCATACGGCCACGCGCGGAAGCTTTGGTTTTGGTCGTGGTTCCAGTCTTGATTCCAGTCATGGGGACGTCCTCGGGTTTGGCGACAAAAAACCCGCTCGGAGAGCGGGTCGGTGATCGGCGGCAGCGGTCTTCGGCTCAATGCTTCACCGCCTCCTGGCAGCGCTCGAAGAAGGCAACCGCCGCGATGGCGACGCTGCGCTCGATCTCCCGCCACCTGTCGGGGCCGTCGCCGAGGCGATCGAGATGCTCCTGCTGCATGCGCGCGAAATCGCAGGCCTGCACCTTCAACGACGGCATGGTCTCGCCACGCAGGGCGACTTCGGCCTCGAGGTCGTGGATTTCCTGGAGATGATCGGTCGAGCGATAGAGCCGCACAGCCGCGAGATAGCGCGCCTTGATACGGGTGATCGGATGGTCGGCGAAGGCCCGGCCACGCCGGAGGTAGTCGGCCACGCGTTCGAACAGCAGGTGACCGAAATAGGCCGCCACCATGGCCTGGATTGAAGGGGCCTGGATTGAAGGCATGGACGTTTCCGGGGCTTGGACACAAAAAAGCCCGCTCGGAGGCCCCTTGATGACAAGGGGTGAAGCGGGCCCTGGGTTCGGATGAGTGGCGCTCCTAGGGAACGCCCACTGTAGGCTTTTTCCTAGCAGAATCCTGCTGAACCTGCAAGTTTTTCTGAAAGAAAAATGAACGGCGGCCGAAGTGCCAGCAAAGTGCTGGCACGGGCCATCGTCGCACCACCAGCCGTGGGAGCGAAACGGCTAACGATGCAATGCCTTCAGCGCCACGTCGGGGGCGGTCGCCACGATCTTGAGCAGGGCGGCGGCCGGACCGGTCGGCACGCAGCGCTTCTGCTCCCAGTTCTGCAGCGTCCTGACGCTGACGCGCATCACGCGGGCGAACTCGCTCTGGCTGAGGCCGGTGCGTTCGCGCACGCCCTTGACGTTGGGCGCAGCGACCTTGAATTGCCGCGAGGGACGGGCCTTGCCCCTGGAGATGGCGGCAGCCTCCTTGAGGCTGGTGACGAGGTCCGCGAAAAGCTTCTTTTCCATCCTACAACTCCTTGACCAGCCGGCGCAGAATGGCCGTCTCGGCGGCCGTCAGATTGTCTTTCTGCGATTTGGGGTAGGCGACCAGCATCAGGATGTGACTGTCGCTTCTGACCCAATAATAGATCGCCCGAATGCCACCGCTCTTGCCCCGCCCCTTGATGGCATAGCGAATCTTGCGAATGCTACCGCCGCCCCGGATCAGATCACCCCGCTCGGGATCTAGGGCGAGTTCGGCCTGCAGACCGGCGTATTCATCGTCCGACAGCAGCGTCGTGATCTGGCGCGTGAAGGTCGGTGTCTCGATGAACAGCACCGGCGCAGGCTATACGCTAGCCGCGTATAGATCAAGTAGTCGTCGCCAGACTGCCCGATCTGCTTCGGCAGGGACGGCAGCGCCAGCCCGGCGTCCCGCCTCAGTAGATCGTCGCCTTCATGTGCTGCGGATAGTTGCGGTCGTAGCTCTCGGCGTCGAAGCCTTCCTGCAGCGCCTTCATGATCGTGCCGCTGCTGGGCAGCGTCCCACCCGCGACGTGACGGGCGGGGTCCCACAGCCGGGAGCGGACGAGCGCCTTGGGGCACTGGGTGTAGACGCGCTCCGCCGTGATCACGATGACGCTGCGCGGCGGCTTGCCCTCCATGGTGAAGGAGGCGCAGAGCTCGGGATCGACGCTGATCCGCGCCCGGCCGTTGATGCGCAGCGTCCGGCCCTCGCCCGGGATCAGGAACAGCAGCGCGATGCGCGGGTCGCGCACCAGGTTGCGCAACGTATCGATGCGGTTGTTGCCGCGCCGGTCGGGCAGCATGACGGTGCGAGCGTCGACCACGCGCACGAAGCCCGCCGGATCGCCGCGCGGCGTGCAGTCCAGCCCCTCGGGACCCGAGGTGGCCAGGACGACGAAGGGTGAGGTCTCGATGAAGCGGCGGTAGTGTTCGGAGATGTGGTCGATCTCCTTGAACACAGCGGGGCCGGCGGGCTGGCCGTACAGCGCCTCGAGTTCGGCTTCGGAGGTGACGAAATGCGGCATGGTTTTCTCTCTTTGCCGGTTCAGTCGATTGCCGTTGAAGTATAATCAAACATATCGTCTTCCCACAGCCTGGGTTTTCCGATGACACCGATGATCAACATCGACGTGCCGGATGTCGAGGCCGGCTCAAGCTTCTACACCGGGGCGTTCGGCCTCAGCGTCGGCCGTCGCTTCGGCACGGGCTTCGTCGAGCTTCTGGGATGGCCGGCGCCGGTCTATCTCCTGGCCAAGGCCGCCGGCACCGTGGGCGCCGGCGGCGACCTCAGGCGCTACGAGCGGCATTGGACGCCCGTGCACCTCGACGTCATCGTGGAGGACGTGGATGCGGCCGTCGCGCGGGCGGTCGGCGCGGGCGCCGTGATCGAGGCCGCGGCGAAGGACACGGCCTACGGCCGGATCGCCATGCTGGCGGATCCGTTCGGCCACGGGATCTGCGTGCTGCAGTTCAATGACAAGGGCTACGACGCGCTCCTCGAAACGGACTGACGCCGGAACGTCCGGGACGGCGCCGCGCGCATTCACTTCGCCGGATCGCGATGCTACCTAGCATCCTGCGAACCTGAGCAACCTACTCTCGCAGGAGGAAGCGATGGCAGCCCCATTCGATCTGGTCGTACGCAACGGCACCGTGCTCGACGGCACCGGAGCTGAGCCGCGCGAAGCGGACGTCGCGATAAAAGACGGCCGCATCGCCGCCGTCGGCAAGATTGCCGGCGCCGGGCGCGAGGAGATCGACGCCAAGGGTCTCGCGGTGACGCCGGGCTTCGTCGACATCCACACACATTATGACGGGCAGGCGACCTGGGACGATCGCTTCACGCCCTCCTCCGGCCATGGCGTGACCACGGTGCTGATGGGCAATTGCGGCGTGGGCTTCGCGCCCTGCCGGCCCGAGGATCGCGACACGCTGATCAAGGTCATGGAGGGCGTCGAGGACATTCCCGAGATCGTGATGCGCGAAGGCGTGCCGTGGAACTGGCAGAGCTTCCCCGACTATCTCGACGCGCTTCAGGCGCGGCGCTGCGACATCGATTTCGCCACCCAGGTGCCGCATGCACCAGTGCGCGTCTTCGTCATGGGCCAGCGCGGCGTCGACCGCGAGCCCGCGACGGCTGGGGACATGGCGGCGATGAGCGCCCTCGTCGAGGAAGGCGTGAACGCGGGTGCGCTCGGTTTCTCGACCTCGCGCTCGCTGTTCCACCGCACCTCCGAGGGTGTGCTGACGCCCACCATCACCGCGGCGGAAGAGGAGCTGACGGCGATCGCGCGCGGCCTCGGCCGGGCGGGCAAGGGCGTGATCCAGCTGCTCGACGACTTCGCCGACACGACGACCGAGGGTTCGACGGAGTTCGCCATGCTGCGCCGCCTGGTCGAGGCGTCGGGCCGGCCGCTCTCCTTCACCCTGCTCGACATCTCGATCTATCCCAACCGCTGGCAGACCCTGTTGCGCGAGGTCGATCGCGCCAACCGCGACGGGCTCGCGATCCGCGGCCAGGTGGCGGCGCGGCCGGTGGCGCTGCTCTACGGGCTGGAACTGTCGTTCCATCCCTTCTCGACCTGCCCCAGTTATCGCGAGGTCGAGGGGCTGCCGCTCGAGGGGAAGCTCGCGCGGCTGCGTGAGCCGGCGATGAAGGCGCGGCTGCTTGGCGAGCAGCCGGTCTATCGCAATCCGCAGATGCTGGCCTTCATGCGCAGCGTCGCCAACATGTTCGCGCTGGGCGACCCGCCCAACTACACGCCGCCGGCCGCCGAGCGGCTCGATGCGCGGGCGGCGGTGCTGGGCGTCTCGCCGCTCGAGCTCGCCTACGACCTGCTGGCCGAGGGCGACGGCCGCACCATCCTGTTCCATCCCGGCGCCAACTACACCGACTGCTCCGACGCCAACATGGCCGCCATGCTGCGCGATCCCAACACGGTGATCGCGCTGGGCGACGGCGGCGCGCACTACGGGCTGATCTGCGACGCGAGCTACACGACGCACGCGCTCACCTACTGGATGCGCGACCGCAAGGGCGAACGCCTGCCGCTTGGCTGGACGGTGCAGCAGCTCACGGACGCGCCTGCGCGCGCGGTCGGTCTCGGCGATCGCGGCCGGCTCACGCTGGGCTACAAGGCCGACATCAACGTGATCGACCTGGAGCGGCTCAAGGTTTCGGCGCCGCATCCGGTGCACAACCTGCCGGGCGGCGGGCGGCGGCTGGAACAGAAGGCCGAGGGCTATCGCGCCACGATCGTGGGCGGCCAGGTGACCTATCGCGACGGCGCGTTCACCGGCGCGCTGCCGGGCCGGCTGGTGCGCGGGGCGCGGTAGGCTCTCAATCTTCCGGACCGCGAGCGTCCCGCTCGCTCATGAGCGCGCAGGATGCGCGCGGTCCGGAAGAGCATGAACGCACGCTACCTCAGCGCAAACCCTTCATACCCGTTGGCCGCGATCTCCTCGCACTTCTGGCGGTATTTCGGCGCACCGCCGGCGTAGGCCATGAAGGTGCGCTTGAGGCGGCCGGGGACGTTCTTGTTGACGCCGGTCATCCAGGAATCGACCTGCATGGCGAGCAACCGCGAGCCGGTGTCGTGGACATGAGCGGTCCACTCCTCCTCCGCCTGCGGCGTCGCCTCGACGCGCGCCAGGCCCTTGCTGCGCATGTGGTCGAGCAGCGTGGTGACGAAATCGACGTTCTGCTCGATGCAGCGCGGAATGTTGCAGAAGGTCGCGGCATTGTGCGGGCCGACCAGGGTCAGCATGTTGGGGAAGCCCTCGACGTTGAGCCCGAGATAAGTGTGCGGGCCGTCGGCCCACTTCTGTCTGAGCTTCTGGCCGCCGCGGCCGGTGATGTCGATACGGTCGAAGGCGCCGGTGATGGCGTCGAAGCCGGTGGCGAAGATGATCATGTCGAAGTCGTGGTGCGTGTCGCTGGTCCTGATGCCGGTGGCGTCGATGCGCTCGATCGGCGTCTCGCGCAGGTCGACCAGCTTCACGTTGGGCTGGTTATAGACCTCGAAGTAGCCGCTCTCGAGCGGCACGCGGCGGGTGCCGTAGCCGTGGTTGGCGGGAATGAGCTTGTCGGCGATCTTCTGGTCCTTCAGGCGGGCGCGGGTCTTCTTGATGACGAAGGCCGTCATCGCGTCGTTGGCCGCCTTGTCCATCAGCACGTCGCGGAAGTTGCCCTGCCAGAAGGCGAAGCCCGGCATGGCATAGAGCTTCTCGAAGAAGGCCTCGCGCTCCTCGGGCGTCACCTCGGTGGCGTGGCGCGGGTCAGCGGTGTGAATAAAGCAGCCCCAGTTGTCCCGGCACTGGGCGAAGATCTCGGCGTAGCGGGCGCGGATCTCTTCCATCTCCGACGGCGCAATTTTGCTGTTGCGTAGCGGCGTGCACCAGTTGGGCGTGCGCTGGAACACGGTGAGATGGCCCACGGTCTTGGCGATCTCGGTGATGGCCTGCACGCCCGAGGCGCCGGTGCCGATCACGGCGACGCGCTTGCCTTCGAAGCTGACGGGATGATGCGGCCACAGGCCGGTGTGATAGGCCTCGCCCTTGAAGTCGCTGGCGCCCGGGATCACCGGCATGGTCGGGGCCGAGAGCGGGCCGACCGCGGTGATCAGGAAGCGCGCGCGGGCCGCGCCACCGTTCTCGAACGTCACCTCCCATTCGCCCGCCGCGTCGTCCCAGGTGGCGGCCTTCACGCGGGCGTTAAAAGTGATGTCGCGGCGCAGGTCGAACTTGTCGGCGAGGAAGTTGCAGTAGCGCAAATTGTCGGGCTGGCCGGAGAAGTGCTCGGACCAGCTCCACTCCTTCAGCACCTCCGGCGAGAAGGAGAAGCCGTAGGTCCAGCTCTCCGAATCGAAGCGGCAGCCGGGATAGCGGTTCCAGTACCAGGTGCCGCCGACGTCGGCACCGGCCTCGAAGACGCGGGCCTTGAAGCCCATCTGGCGCAGCTTCAGGAGCTGGTACATGCCCGAGAGGCCCGCACCGATGACGACGGCGTCCCAGCGCTCGATCGGGTCGCTTGTCGCCGCGTCGCGCGGACGCGCTTTCTCAGCCGCGATGGTCATGGCGAATCCTCATTTGCAGGCCGCCAGTATAGCGGCCCAGGGACCGCTGTCCCCGGCTACTTCGGCGGCAGCTTGCCCACGAAGCGCGTGGCGAGATCGACCCAGCGCCGCAGCTCGGGGGCGGGAGCGGCTCCTGCGTCGACCCAGACGAAGCCGCGCATCGGCCGGCCGGTGATGTCCATGGGTCGCGCCCCCTTGCGCGACAGGGCCTCGGCCTCGAGCGCCGGGCCGACGCGGAACATGTAGCGCCCGACCTCGACGCCACAGAGCATGTTGCCGCGCAGCATCCAGCAGATGCCGCCGAACATCTTCTTTTCCGAAATGCCGGTGCGGCGCTTCATGACACCGCGCAGGCGGTCGGCGAGATCGGCATCAAAAGGCATACATACCCTCCTCCGACAATTCAGCCCCCTTGGCGCTCGCGGCCGTACAGGTTGGCCAGCCGCGCGATCAGGAAGGCCACGTACATCACGCCCAGCACCTGCTCGATCACGATCAGGGCGCGCGCCATCGGCGTGGCCGGCGTGATCTCACCGAAGCCGGTCGAGGTCAGCACCGTGAAGGAGAAGTACATCAGGTCCGGCCAGTTGAGGCGGCCCTCCGGTCCGTTGCCGACGGTGGCATTAAAGGCATGCGCCTCGAAGAGCTGCAGCAGGGCGAACAGGCTGGCGAAGGTGAAGGCGATCAGGATGTAGGCGGCGACGGCGCCGAACACCTTGTCGGTGGTGATGGTCCGCCGGTCGAGCACATAGCGCAGCAGCGCCACGGTGACGGTGCCGATGAAGACGGAGATGGCGGCGAGCGCCAGCGGTCGGATCCAGGTCTCGCCCAGGCGGTCGACCACCAGCGCGTCGACCGTGAGGAAGGCGAGCGCCGCCAGCCCCCAGACGAACGGCTGCCGCACACGCAGCGCCCACACGGCCAGCACGAGGATCGTAAACAGGCTGACGGCCAAGGTCGTGGCACCGACCATCGAGCCCGAGAGCAGCGGATTGAGCAGGATGAACACGCAGAGCACGACCACCAGCACGCTGCAGCGGTTGCGCCGCGCATAGGCGATGCGGCGCAGGACGCGGCTGCGGATCATGTTCCCGCGGCCATCGCCAGGGCGCAGTCGATGTGGCTCGGCATGTCGGTCTCTCTCCCCCGTATCGGAGACCACTCTATCGGAAATCACTATGCCGGAAGGCAGGCCCGTCCGTCAGCCCGGGTCAGCCGCCATCCAATCCGGGCGGCAGGGCCTGCGCGTCCAGCCATTCGCGGGCGGCGTGCAGTTCGCGGAAGATCGCGAGCGGCCGGCGGACCTGCGCCGCCGCGGCGAAGATCTTGGCCTGGGCGTAGCTCTCGTCGGAGGCGGCGACGATGGCCACCGGCCCGATCTGGCCGTGCTGGGCGTAATAGATGACGCGCTCGCCAAGGGCCTTCAGGTTCTCCTCGTTGAGTGCCGTCGGCGTATGCGTGATCTCGAAGATCTTGGCGTACGCCATGGCGCCATCGGCCGTGATGCCGGCGAAATACCGCTCGATGTCGGCCGGCGTGACGTCGTCCTTGGCGACCGCCACGACCAGCCGGGCAGGATGGGAGACCGTCCAATGCACGGGCATGTCCGGACCCTATCATCGCGAGCGGAATGCCACCACGATCAAGGCTGCGCAGGGTCTGCAGAAACCTCCGCGCGCGTCAGACCCGCATCAGCAGCGCCGCCACGACGCCCACGACGATGCCGCCGAGACAGAGGCCGAAGAAGGCGCCGAAGGCGATCAGGGCGCGCTTGAGATGGTGCCGGCCATCGTCGCTGAGTTCATGCCACTGCAGGCGGCGCGAAAAGAACGAGGTCCTGGGCACGTGGCCGGCGGCCTGGGCGCGGCGATGCACGATCACGAAATGGATCATGTGCCAGACGGCGCCGATAACGGCGGCGATGCCCAGCAGCCAGAACGGCGCGAACATGAGCCAGATGGTGATGTCGGGATCTTCGACCAGGGTCTCTCCTCCGCACCGCCGGCAACGGCCGGACGCGGTAGTGTCGGGCCGGGCGACTCACGCGGTCAAGCCGCGGCCCGCGGCCTGTGACCGACGTGTGTCATCGCCGGATCGAAGCGGATTCGCCGGGTGTCGCCGGATTGAAGCCCCATTTACGCCACATCGCCTCGTGATTCTGAATTTTTCCAGAAGTGCAAACGGGGAGTTTCACGTCATGGCCAAGGTACTCGTTCTCACCGCCGTCCTTCTCGGTGTCACCGCCTGCGGCGACACCTGGGGCCAGCGCGCCGTGACCGGCGGCGGCATCGGCGCCGGTTCGGGCGCCCTGCTCGGCGCCGTGACGCCGCTCGGCGTCCTGCCGGGTGCGCTGATCGGCGGCGCGGTGGGCGCCGGCGTGGGTGCCGCGACCACACCGAAGCATTAGCCGACGACGACGTAGCGGACGACGGGCCTATCGGCCCATCCGTACCTTGCCGTGCTCGCCCAGGTCCGTCGGCGGCGCGCCGGTGACGGCGGCCCGGGCGATCTTGAAGAGCTGGACCGCCTTGTTGGACTCCATGTCCCAGTATTCGGCGTGGGTGATGGCGACGGCGACCAGCGCGAGGTCGGGATCGACCGGCCCGCCAGCGAACCAGGCCTGCGACAGCGGGCTCCACAGTTCCCTCTTCTTGCCGACATCTTCAATGACACCGGCCTTGCCGGAAACCGAGACATAGGCGTCATTGCCGGGATCGGCATAGGCCACGTTCACCTCGGGTGCGGCCAGGAGGTCGGCCACCGAATCGCTGCTCCGCGACATGAAGAACCACAGCACCGCGCCGCGGTCGCGGCTGCCGTTCTGCGTCGTCATCGGCCGCGACCGCAGATGCCCGTTGCCGTGCCGGGCGGTGAACATGCCGTAACGGATGTCCTTGATCATGGTCCACAGCTTGGTCGTGTCGACGGTATCGACGTTGGTCATGGCGGCACCTCGGGCGATGACGGGAATAGGTTCTCTTCGCCAACGACCCGCACCGTGTCGGGTTCCCGCAGCCTCCTACCAGTTCTCCTTCCATGGCCTGAGATCCATCTCGAAGGTCCAGGCGCTGCGCTTCTGGCGATGGAGCTGCCAGTAGGTCTCGGCAATGTCGTCGGGGTTGAGGATGGCGTCCGGTCCGGCGTTGTAGCGCTCGGGGAAGTTGGCTTTTATCCATTCGGTGTCGATGGCGCCGTCGATCACGACATGGGCGACATGGATGTTCTGGGGTGCGAGTTCACGCGCCATCGACTGCGCCAGCGCCCGCACTGCGTGCTTGCCGCCGGCGAAGGCCGAGAAGCCGCGGCCGCCGCGCAGGGAGGCCGTCGCACCGGTGAAGATCATGGTGCCATTTCCGCGCGGCACCATCGCCTTGGCCGCCTCTCGCGCCGTCAGAAAGCCGGCGAAGGCCGTCATCTCCCAGACCTTGCGATAGACGCGGGCCGTGGTGTCGCGAATGTCGAAGCGGACGTTGCCGCCGATATTGAAGACGAAGACTTCGATCTCGCCGATCTCGGTCTCGATCTGACGGAAGAGCTCGACGACCTGCGTCTCGTCGCGGGCGTCGGAGCCGAAGGGGTGGACCTTGCCGCCCTCCTTCACGATTTGCGCCACCAGATGCTGCAGCTTCTCGGCGCTGCGCCGCGTCACCACGGCGGTGAAGCCTTCGCGGGCGAAGCGGCGGGCGATGGCGCCGCCCGTCGCATCGCCGGCGCCGATCACGACGCAGACCTTGTCCCTTGCCATGGCAGTTCTCCTTGCCCCCTATCCTTCGGGCCAATCTGTCGGCCGGAAGGAGCAGGCTCAAGGGAGATTACGTCATGGCCGCCTGAGGCAGCGTGCCCCGCTTCTTGAGCTCGGCGGTGGTGGGGCCGGCGCCGTCCGGCCGCCAGCCCGGCGGACCGAACAGATACATCCAGGCTTCGTTGGGCGAACGGGCGGACGCCACGTCCTTGGCCAGCCCGATCCACGGCTGGAAGTTGACCGCGAACGGATTGCGGGAGGAGACGGCGGGCGACACCAGGCCGTAGTCGCAGGGCACGTCGGTCCGCTCCGCGACATAGGTGCCGAACAGGCGATCGAAGATGATCAGCACGCCGCCGAAGTTGGTGTCGAGATATTCGGGATTGCGCGCGTGATGGACACGGTGGCTGGACGGCGTGTTGAGCACGTATTCCAGCCAGCCGAGCCTGGGAATCCAGTCGGCATGGATCCAGAACTGGTAGAGCAGGTTCAGGAACAGGGCCGTCAGCACGACCGTCGGCGTGAAGCCCAGCAGCACCAGCGGCGTGAAGAACAGCGACGTGCCGGTGAACTTGCCGAACCAGCCCAGGCGATAGGCGGCGGCGAGGTTGAACTGGTTGGGCGAATGATGAACGGAGTGCGCCATCCAGAACCAGCGCACGGTGTGGCTGGTGCGATGATACCAGTAGTAGAAGAATTCCAGCCCGACGAAGAGCAGCAGCACTGACCAGGCGTTGTCGAGCGACTGGGTGAACAGCCTGTGCTCCCACATCCAGCCCAGCCACGGCGCCGCAAGGGCATAGGGAACGAGCGCCAGCAGGCGGCGGCCGGCCAGGTCGGCCAACGAGCAGGCCCAGGCCTTCCAATCGTAGGCTTCGGCGCGGGTGCGCGACAGCCACAGGGCTTCGATGAGGGCCGCCCCCATCACCAGCGGCAGGATGAGGAGATAAAGAGTGCCGAGTTCGTCCATGGCGAGCTCCTTTGTCTTTGCGCCACCCAAATATATGAGCGATGCTCATATTTCATTACTCGCCTTTTTCGCCGGAGCACCGCCATGACCGCGCGCCGCCAACCTCCTGAAGCGAAACGAAGAATTCCCAGACAGACGCGCGCGGCCGAGACCGTGGCGGCGATCCTGGAGGCAGCTGCTCAGATTCTCGAAGCGGGGGGATTGGCGGCTTTCACCACCAACGCCGTGGCCGAACGGGCGGGCGTCAGCATCGGCACGCTCTATCAGTACTTCACCGACAAGAACGCGGTGCTGCTGGCGCTGGCGCGGCAGGAGATGGAGGTGGCGCTGGTCGAGGTCGGGCGGGCGCTGCGTGGCGAGAGCGATCCTTCGATCGAGGGCCGCGTGCGCGCCATGGTAGGGGCGGTCATCAATGCCTTTCGCGGCCGGCAGCGGGCGCGCAAGGCGGTGGTGCAGGCGATCCTGGCGCGGGGCTCAGGCATCGAGCTGATGGCGCCGGTCGCCGCCTTCATCGCCGCCGCCGGCGCCGAGGTCGGCCGCGGACCGCTGGCGGTGTTGCCGGCGCTCAGCCGCGAGCAGGTGTTCGTGATGTCGCGCGCGACGCTCGGCGCGATCCGCGCCGCGGTGCTGGAGGAGCAGCCCTTCCTCAGGAGCCGCAGCTTCGAGGACGAGATCGTGCGGCTGGCCGTGGCCTATCTCCGCGCGATCACCGTTGATCCCGGTCGGAGTCGAACCACAGCTTGAGCCGGTCGAGCAGCGCGAACAACGTGCGCTGATCCTTCTCCGACCAGTCGGCGAAGGCGCGCGCGACCCACGGCGTCAAGGCAGCGACGGCAGCGCGATGCTTGGCGAGCCCGGCCGGCGTGAGGACCAGGAGCTTGGAGCGGCCGTCGGCGCCATTGGTGCGCTCGCGCAGCCATCCCTTGGCCACGAGGTTCTGGATGTTCTTGGTGACGCCGGGCTGCGGCTGCTGCAAGGCGCGGGCGATCGACGTCACGGTCTTGGCCTCGTCCGGACGGTGGCTGAAATGGTTCAGCATCACGAGTTGCGGCAGCGGCAAGCCGAGCGGCTTCAGCAGGCGGTTGCCCTCGGTGGTGGTCAACTGGTCGATGATGCCGATCCAGTTGACGATGCGAAAAGCAAGCGGCGGCTCTGTCATACGGTCACGAAGCCATTGAGCGCCCGTCGCGGTGACGGGCCGGGATCGGAAGCATAACCCAGGCGGAAGAACATCTGCAGCGTGGCGCCTGCCGCCGTGCCGGTCTGCCTGTGCATGGCCAGGCGCAGCTCGGCCATCTCGGGATATTCCTGCAGGGTCTGGCTGTGCGGCTGCAGCGCCACGCCCAGCGCCGTTGCCGCGAGCTGCAGGCGCACGAAGGCGCGGCCGGTGGCGATCTGCGTCGGGCGGGTATTGTCGGCGCTGGTGATCCAGCCGAAGGCGCGGGCGCTGGCATAGCCCGCCATCACGTAGTCGCGGCCGCCGTTCCAGGCGAGCGTGCCCGGCGTCATCGCCTTGGCCGGCGTCATCGCGCCGGCCTGGCGCAGCGCCCAGACCATCGGTCCCTTCAGCGAAATGCCGTCGCGATGGGCGGCAATCTCGGCGGCGCCGATGCGTACCACGTCGATGCTCTCCTTGTGGGTGCGGTGGGTGTTCATTTCCATCTCGGAGCCGGCGATGGCGAGCGCGCGCAGGCGCTCGACTTCGGCCGCGTCGTCGACAATGACCAGCGGCAGCGCTGAAGCCGCGTGACCCGCCAGCAGCGCCGCCTTGTGTGCGGGATCGAGGGCGCGCGCCTCGAACTTGCCCTTCGCCGTGCGCCGGCGCGGCACCTCGGCGAACAGAGGATCGACGGCGATCCCTGGCAGCCCTGTGAACGTCACGCGCGCGACCGGCTTGTCGAGTGCCCATGCCCCGTCGGGAAAGAGCCTCACCTCGGCCCGATAGCCGTCGGCCGCCGCCGCCATCGCGAGAATCTCCAGGAAGCAGCCGTGGCCGATCAGGATCTGGCGCGAGAACGGGTCGGTCTGGGGCAGAAGCCGTGCTGCGTCGACATGCAGCACGATTGTGTCAGGCTGTGAGAGATCGACCGCCCAGGACTGAAGATTGTGCGGGTTTGGCGCCAGCAGCGCCCAGGCAAGGGCCCGCCGCCGCGGATCGGTCTCGTCCGGCGCCGGCCCGCGCCAGCCCTCGACGGCAACCGCGGGCATGGCATCCAGCCGCGGCACGGCAACCGCGGCGCCGGCCGCCACCACGACGCCGCCTCCCAGAACCCGGAGAAAAGTCTTGCGTGAAAGAGCCATCGAACCCTCCATAACATTCTATGGAATGTTCTTATATTCTTTGGAATATTTAAGTGCAAGCAAAAAATATGCTCAGGAATATTTACCTAGATGGCGTGGGGCAGCGGCACCGACAGAAGGACGCCGAACTCGCGCGCGAGGTCGCAGCTAACGCGGGCATGCACTTTACCTTGCTTGTCGAAGAAGCGACCGGTCGGCGTCACCGGGAAGACGCCTTCGTGCCAGATGCCGGGATGGATGTAGATGCCGAAGCTGCCGTCGGACCACAGGGCGACGAAGGCCTCCGGCTCGAGATCGTCGCCGGGCCTGGCCACCGGCACGACGAAGGGCTTGCCCTCGAGCGGCCAGAAAAGCTGGCCGCCATCGGGGTGGTAGTTGCAATGCCACAGCAGAACGCGGTCATGCACCAGCGCCACACCGGGCAGCGCCTTCTCGGGCAGGTCGCGAAAGCCGATGACATAGTGGCCACCTACAGCCTCGTTGCGGCCGATCAACTCGTTGCCGCGCCATTCGCAAGCAAAGATGCCCTCGGTCGTACCGCCCTCGATGCCGGTGCCGGCGTCGAGCTTGCGCGAGCCGCTGAGCGGCCAGGGCACGATCTCGATCCTGTGTTTCCTGGGATCGCGCACGATCTCGCCGTAGCCCTTGATCGAATCGCGATTGGCGCGGATCAACGGCACGTCGAGCGTCTTCAGCCCTTTCGGGACATCGGGATTGAGATAGTCGAAGACGACGCCGTCAGCGCTTGGCATCTACTTGAGCCCGTCATCCGGCTTCCAGCCCGGCTTGTTGATGCGCAGGGCGAGGAAGCGCGGAACGAAGACCGCGCAATTGGGCGGAGGCGAACGTTGGACGATCCTGCCGCCCTCGGCCGCGCAGCCGAATCGCCTGCAGAGCGACTCGACGTTGATCTCGACCAGGCCGGAACTCGCGATTGGGCTACGCACCGGCCGGCTCTCCAGCCATCGCGCGGCACGACTCACGTATTGCTTCTTCGCTTCATCTCCGACGCCGCATATCTCGGCGTAAGCCAGCAATTCGCCAGCGTTCCACAGATCGCTGCCGGGCTTGGCTTGAGCATAAACAAGAGAAGGCAACGCGACCAACACGACCAGAGCCAGGATCATGCCACGCATGTTCGCCTCCTATGCCGCCTCGCCGAGATCCTCGCCGGCCAGCGCGCGCTCGATCAGCGACACGACATTGTCGCGGCCATAGAGCTTGATGAAGGCGCCCATGCGCGGGCCCTGCTCGCTGCCCAGCAGTACTTCGTAGAGCGTCTTGAACCACTGGCGCAGCTCTTCCTTGGCGAAGTGGCGCTTGCCGGCCTCATAGACCTCGTTCTGGATGAACTCCGCACTCTCGTCCTCGGGGATCTTGCGCAGCGTGTCGGCGAGATCCTGCAAGGCAGTGCGTTCCTTGCCGGTCGGCAGCCTGAACTTCTTCGAGGACTTCACGAAGTCCTGATAGTAGGCAACGGCGCCTTGCAGCAGGCGATCGAGGTAGGGCGCGGTTTCGGGCGTGGCGCCCGGCACGTAGCGCCGCAGGTATTGCCACAGCACGTCCTTGTCGTCGGTGTGCGCCACACTCGCCAAGTTTAGCAGCATGCCGAAATTGACGCCGGCCGCCGAATTGGCCGGCGCCTTGCCGTCGTGGATGTGCCAAGCGGGGTTTTCCAGCGCCTTGGCAGGCTCCTCGGCCGGCAGCTTCTCGATCGCCGCGAGATAGTCGTCGATGGCGCGCGGGATCACGTCGAAATAGAGCCGCTTCGCACGGCGCGGCTGCTGCTGCATGTAGAGCGCCAGCGATTCGGGCGGCGCATAGCGCAGCCACTCCTCAACCGAGAGGCCGTTGCCCTTGGACTTGGAGATCTTGCGGCCCTGATCGTCGAGGAAGAGCTCGTAGTTGAAGCCCTCCGGCGGCTTGCCGCCCAGAATGCGCACGATCTTGGCACTGAGCTCGGCCGAGGGGATCAGATCCTTGCCGTACATCTCGTAATCGACATCGAGCGCGAACCAGCGGCCGGCCCAATCGGCCTTCCACTGCAGCTTGACGTTGCCGCCGGTGACGGGCGTCTCGACAAGCGAGCCGTCCTCGTCGCGATAGACGATGGTGCCGGCATCGGCGTCGATTCTGACCACCGGCACCTGCAGCACGCGGCCGGTCTTGGGCGAGATCGGCAGGAAGATCGAGTAGGTCTGCTGCCGCTCCTCGCCCAGGGTCGGCAGCATCACCGCCTGCACCTCGTCGTAGTGGCGCAGCATGGCGAGCAGCATCGGGTCGAAGCGGCCCGACTTGTACCACTCGGTCGCCGACTGGAACTCGTACTCGAAGCCGAACGAATCGAGAAAGGCGCGCAGGCGGGCGTTGTTGGCGGCACCGAAGCTCGGATATTCGTTGCTGAACGGATCGGGCACGGCGGTCAGCGGCTTGCCGAGATGCGCCGCCAGCATCTCCTTGTTCGGCACATTGTCCGGCACCTTGCGCAGCCCATCCATGTCGTCGGAGAAGCAGAACAGCCGCGCCGGCACGTCGCTCAGGCGACGAAACGCCTGGCGCACCATGGTCGTACGCACGACCTCGCCGAAGGTGCCGATGTGTGGCAGGCCCGACGGGCCGTAGCCGGTCTCGAACAGCACATAGCCCTTAGCCGGCGGTTTGTCGCCGATACGGGCGACAAGCTTGCGGGCTTCTTCAAAGGGCCACGCGCGCGCGGCTTCGGCAAGGGAACGATCGATCTGGGACATGGCCAATTCGAGTTGGGATCGGTCAAACTAGGTGCGGTGCAGCATGGCGTCAATGTCGAGCCGACATTGCTCCCCTGCGGGCGCGAGGCCACAGTGCCGGCCTTCAGATGGTCCGCAAGCCTCTTTCTCTCGCCATCGGCGGCCTGCTGGCGATCGCGGCCGGCATCGGCGTCGGGCGCTTCGTCTACACGCCGATCCTGCCGCCGATGGTCGAGGCGCTGTCCCTCACCAAGGCGGAGGCCGGCCTGATCGCCTCGGCGAATTTCATCGGCTATCTCGCCGGCGCCCTGCTCGCCACCGTGCGGCTGCCCGGCACACGCCGCGCCTGGCTGCTGGGGTCGCTCGCGGTCACGGCGATTTGCCTGGCCGGAATGGGCGCCACCACGGCGATGGTGTCCTTCATCGTCCTGCGGCTGGTTGCGGGGGCGGCCAGTGCCTTCGCCCTGATCTTCAGTTCGGCGCTGGTGCTCGACCGGCTGGCCGTAGCCGGCCGCGGGTCCCTATCGGCGGTGCATTTCGCCGGTGTCGGCAGCGGCATCGCCGTTTCGGCGGCGCTGGTCGCGATCCTCATGAGCCGGGGTGCCGCCTGGAGCACCTTATGGTTTGCAAGTGCGGCGCTGACGCTCGCCGCCAGCCTGGTCGTCGCCTGGATGGTGCCGTCGGACCCGGTGGCGGCCGGCGACGCGGCACCCACCGCAAGGACACGGTTCTCCGCCGAGTTCATCGCGCTCGCCGCCGCCTACGGCCTGTTCGGCTTTGGCTACATCATCACTGCCACCTTCATCGTCGACATGGTGCGCGGCACGACGGCGATCGCCCATCTCGAACCGTACATCTGGGTGTTGTTTGGCCTCAGCGCCGCGCCTTCGGTAGCGTTGTGGACCGGGCTCGGCCGCAGGTGGGGCGTCCTGCGCGTCTTCGCCATGGCGAGCCTCGTCGAAGCCGCGGGCGTAGCCGCTAGCGCCCTGTGGCTGCACGCATCGGGCGTGATCGTGGCGGCGGTCTTTGTCGGCGGCACGTTCATGGGGCTGACCGCGCTCGGCCTGATCGGGGCGCGGGAGAACGGCGGCGGCGATCCGCGCGGCCGCATCGCCCTGGTGACGGTCTCGTTCAGTTTCGGCCAGATCCTGGGGCCCGCCTTTGCCGGCTACGTCTATGACGCCACGGGCAGCCTCGCGATGCCATCATTGGTCGCCGTCGCCGCGCTCGTGTTGGCGGCGCTCCTGTCCATCGTCGCCGACGCTCAGCGCCGCGGCGCCGACAGGACCGCCAACGCTTCCCTGGCCGCCCGCAAGCCGGATGCATAGGCACCGCCGACCCGTGTCGCCCACACCGGATCGGTCGCCTCGCCGGCGAAGAAGACCCGGTCATGGTGCGGTTGCGCCAGCACCAAACGCTTGTCGGCATGACCGGGCCGCGTCACGGACCAGGCGCCGGTCGCGTAGGGATCCCTGCCCCATTGCGTGGCGTGCGACTTGGCCACCGCGCCGCGCAGATCGTTGCCGAAGATCTCCGCCAGCGCCGAGACCGCGAAGGTGACGGCGGCGCGACCGCCCTCGTTCTCGAAGGTGCGGGCCTGCGCACCGCCCACGAACACCAACGCCGCCTCGCGGTTGGCCGGACGCACGATGGCGTCGAATGAGAGATCCTTGCGCGTGAACCCGGTCACATTGCGGCCGGCCGGCGAGTCGATCACCTTGCGCGAGAACAGGAGCGCCACCTTGTTGAAGGATGCCATCGGTAGCTGGGCGATCGCCTCGCGCTTGGCGGCACTCAATTGGGGTGCGAAGCCGATCTTGCCGGTCGCCAGCACGCCGGTCGGCAGCGTGACGATGGCGGCGCGCGCTCGCATCTGGCCGGCGGTGGTCTCGATCGCGACCTGCGCCCCCGTCGAATCCACGCGCACGACCCGGGCGCCGAACCTGACCGGCACCTTGGCGCCCCAGCGCGCGATCATCGCGCCCAGGCCCTCGGCGATGCCGTATTGCGGCTCCGCCTCGGGCTGGCGGGTGAAATCGCGCGCCGACAGTTCGCCATTCTCGACGCCCTGCTCCAATGGCCCGACCATCGCATAGGCAAGCATCTCCAGCCGATCCTGCGGCACCAGCAGCCGGCCGACCACGACGTCAGGCTGCTTCTTCAGCGCTTCGTCGATCTTGCGCGTGGCCTCGTGGGCGATCTTCTCGAAACGCTCGTAGTCTTCCTTCGAGAGTTCCTTGCCCGCGACATATATTGCCTGCTCCGACCGGTCGAGGATCGCCTTGGCACTGGCCTCGCGCACGATTGCCATGGCCGGATTGCTCTTGCCGCCCTCGATCCACTGCGCACCGTGATCGAAGGGAAAGCCAAAGGTCGTGCTGTCAGTGAAGGCACGACCGCCGATGCGCTCGCGGGCCTCGATCACCTGAACGCTCTTGCCAGCGGCCATCAGGGTTCGCGCCGCGGCAAGACCGGCCACGCCCGCGCCGATAATGGCGACATCGGGATCCGCCGCTTGCGCCGGCGGAACAAACGCCAGCCCGAGCGGCGACATCAACAGACTGCGGCGACCAAGAAACCTGCGAGGTGAGGTCATTGACGGCCATTGTATGCTATCGGAATCGAAATGGCGTCTTCCCCTCCAATCTGGCCGGCCTTGATCGCGACGGCGCGCGGCGCCTTGTGGCACATGCCGGATGGCCGCATCGAGCGTGTGTCGGCGTCCGACGCCGCCTTGCGCGCCGCCGGTAGCCGGCCGCTGGTCTGCCACGCCCCCGCCGTCGCCGCACGGCTCGGCCTCGACGAGGTGCCGGCCCGCGACCTGCTGGAGCTCTACGCCTTCGTGCGGCCGGCGACTTTTTGCCTGCCAACACCGCGCGGCCTCTGCGAGGCGCTCGACCTGCCGATTCCGACCACGCCTGAAAGAGAGGTGGCGAGCCTGCCCGAGGTCGCGCGCGCCCTGCTCGACGAACTGGACGACATGGCGGCGCTGGCCTCGCCCGACCTGAAGGACACCGCGCTTGCCATGGCGCGCGGCCAGTGGGCGTGGGGCGACGCGGTGCTGGCGGCGCTGGGACTCGAACAGGCCGCCAAGAAACCGCGGCCAGGTGTCGGCCTAGATGTCTGGCGCACCTTGCCGCAATGGGAGGAGCCGCCGCCTGCACCGCCGCCGGGCAGCGCACCCGTCGAGTCGCGCGAGGCGCGGTTGCGTCTGGCGCAAATGATCTCGGCCGGCCCCAACATGGCCGAGGCGCGGCCGACCCAAAGCGACTACGCCTCCGCCGCCGCCCAGGCCTTCGCGCCGCGCGTGGAAGAGGACAGGCCCAACGTCGTGCTGGTCGAAGCCGGCACCGGCGTCGGCAAGACCCTGGGCTACGTGGCACCCGCGTCGCTGTGGGCCGAGAAGAACGGCGCGCCGGTATGGATCGCCACCTACACCCGCAACCTGCAGCGCCAGATCGACAACGAGCTCGATCGGCTCCATCGCGATTCGGCCGAGAAGCGCCGCCGCGTGGTGATCCGCAAGGGCCGCGAAAACTATCTCTGCCTGCTGAACTTCCAGGAGGCGGTGCAGCGGAGCGGCCTGCAGCCGGAGAACGCCGTCGGCCTCGGGCTGCTGGCGCGCTGGGCGTTGGCGAGCCGAGACGGCGACATGATCGGTGGCGACCTGCCCGCCTGGCTGCTCGACCTGGTCGGCCGCAGCCGCGTGACGCGTCTCGCCGACCGGCGCGGCGAGTGCATCTATTCGGCCTGCGAACACTACCGGAAATGCTTCGTCGAACGCACCATCCGCCGCGCCCGGCAGGCCGACATCGTGATCGCCAACCATGCTTTGGTCATGATCCAGGCGGCCATGGGCGGTCTCGACGATGCCACGCGCCCGCTGCGCTATGTGTTCGATGAGGGCCATCATCTGTTCGACGCGGCCGACGGCGCCTTCGGTGCGCATTTGAGCGGCGTCGAGGCCTCGGACCTCAGGCGCTGGATCCTGGGCGCCGAAGGACGGCGTGGAAGCCGCGCCCGCGGCCTCGAACGCCGTGTCAGCGACCTTTTGGGCGAAGATGTCGAAGCGCTGAATGCGCTCAAACGCCTGCTCGATCTGGCGCAGCGCCTGCCCGGCACCAATTGGCAGACGCGCTTGGCAGACGGCACGGTGCTGGGTCCGGCCGAGGAGTTCCTGGCCCTGGTGCGTCAGCAGGTCCGTGCCCGCTCGGCCGGCGACGACCAGGGCTTCGGCCAGGAATGCGACGTGCGGCCGCTCAATCCCGGCCTGATCGAAGCTGCCGACCAGCTCGCCCGGTCGCTGGAACAGATGCTGGTGCCTGTCCGCCACCTGCGCCAGGCCCTGCGCGCCAAGCTCGAAGCCGAGGCCGACGCGCTCGACTCGGGACAACGCGGCCGCATCGAAGGCGTGACGCGCTCGCTCACCAACCGTTGCGAGCTCACCCTGGAAGCCTGGCGCGCCATGCTGCGCGGCCTGCACAACGATCCCGACCCCGCCTTCGTCGACTGGTTCGCGGTCGAGCGCAGCCAGAGCCGCGAAACCGATGTCGGCATGTACCGCCATTACCTCGATCCGACGGAGCCGTTCGTGAATTCGGTGATCCGGCCGTCGCATGGCGCGGTCATCACCTCGGCCACCTTGCGCGATTCGCTGGGCGTGCCGGCCGCCGCCAACGACGAGGCGCCTGACATCAACGCCGACTGGGCGGTGGCCGAGGCGCGCACCGGCACCAAACATCTGCTTCAACCGGCAATACGCGCATCGATGGCCTCACCGTTCGACTACGCGCAGGCCACCAAGGTGCTCATCGTCAAGGACGTGAGGCGCGACGATTCCGACCAGGTGGCGGCAGCCTACCGCGAGCTGTTCCTGGCCTCGGGCGGCGGCGCGCTTGGCCTGTTCACTGCCATCGGAAGACTGCGCGCCGTGCACCAGCGGATCGCGCCAGCACTCGAGGAGGCAGGCCTGCCTCTTTATGCCCAGCACGTGGGCGGCATGGATGCGGCCACGCTGGTCGACATCTTCCGCGCCGAAGAACATTCCTGCCTGCTCGGCACCGATGCGGTGCGCGACGGCGTCGATGTGCCCGGCCGTTCGCTGCGCCTGATCGTGTTCGACCGCGTGCCGTGGCCACGCCCCGACATTCTCCACCGTGCGCGCAAGGCGGCGTGGAAAGCGGCAAGGACAGGGGGCGCCGGCGCCACCGCCTACGACGACATGCTGGCGCGTCTGCGGCTGAAGCAGGCCTATGGCCGACTGATCCGCCGCGCCGATGACCGCGGCGTGTTCGTGATGCTGGACTCGCGCTTGCCGACGCGGCTGCTCGGCGCCTTCCCGGCGGGCGTTGGCGTCGAGCGCCTGGGTCTCGCCGAGGCCGTGGCGGCGACTCGGACGTTCCTCCACGACGGCTGAACGCAACGCGTTGTATCCTGCTGGGGCGTCAACCCGGCTTCCGGGGGCACTTGACCTGGATCAGGGGCCGACGACCCGCCTCGCGTCACATTGCGAAAATGTCTATCGGCTTCAAGACAATCAGAGGCCTGCTCCACATCCTGCCATCCTCGCGGCGGGGCAGTGTAGCGCTGCCCGTGGCACTGATGCTCGTCGTGCTGTTGGGATTTGTGGCGCTTGGAACGGAAGTCGGCGTGCTGCTGATGACGTCCCGTCAAATGCAGTCAGCATCTGATTCGGCGGCTTTGGCGGCGGCGGTGGCGAGGAACAAAGGCTATCCGATCGCCTTCGCCGACGAGGCCCGCGCCGTGGCCCGTGCCGCAGGCTATGTCGACGGCGAGGCCGATGCGACGGTCGCCGTCAACAATCCACCACTCGAGGGCGCCTATGCGGGCGACGAAAACGCCATCGAGGTCGTGATCACGCAGTTGCAGCATCTGGTGTTGGTGCCGCTGTTCTACGGCGGACCATGGACCCTGAAGACGCGTGCCGTTGCCACTGCGACGGGCGGTTCGAGCGTCTGCGTGCTGGCACTCGAAACCAGTGCCAACGAGCCCCTTTACGCCCACAACGGCGGCCAATTGCTGATCGAGGGATGCGGCGTCGGCTCGAATTCCTCGTCGAACCGGGCGATCCGCGCGAGTGGCAGTGGCAGGATCACGGCCGCGTCGCTCACCACTGTTGGCAACTACTACACATCGGGCGGCGGCACGATCAACATAAGCGGCCCCATCGAGGTGCACGCCACCGCCACGGCCGACCCCTATCTGGACCGCGTCGTCCCCACGCCCGGGTCCTGCCGAACAGTGCCGCCAATGCCTTTCGACGGCGAGTTGCCCCAGGGTACGTACTGCGCCGGCATCAACATCACCAACGGCAGCAATGTTACGATGAACGGGCTCTACATCCTGCGGACCGGCAACTTTGTCGTGCAAGGTGGCTCGACGCTGAGCGGAACTGCGAGCATCGTACTGACAGGCACCGGATCGGGGACCAATACGGGAGTGGTGACGATCACCGGAGGCGCCGTCATCAACCTCACGGCGTTGTCGACGGGCGCGACGGCAGGAATGATATTCTTCCAGGACCGGCGTGCGCGCACCACGGGGACCAACAATTTCTACGGCGGCACCACCAGTACGCTGACGGGCGCCCTCTACTTCCCCAGGCAGACCGTCAACTTCTCGAACGGTGGATCCACCACCACCGCCTGCACCGAGATCATTGCCCGAAGTATCCTGATCGGAGGGGGGTCGACGGTGAATATCGACTGCAGCGGAGGCGGTACGCCCATCAGCGGCGGCACGCCGCGCCTGGTCGAATAGGTGGCGATCATGAAACGGCATCCGGAACGCAAAGGCGACGCTTCCACGTCCGAGCGGCGTCGGGGCTCGGCGGCAGTTGAAGCCGCGCTGATCCTGCCCCTGCTCCTGCTCATGGTGACGGGCTTGTACGACTTGGGCTTCGCCGCCTACGAATCCATGCAGGTGCAGTCTGCCGCGGATGCGGGCGCCCAGTACGCGGCGCGCAATGATTGGAATCCCGCGGCGATCTCGGGAGCAGTCACGAGCGCCACCGGCGGCACCGGAATCACGGCCACACCGGCTCCGAGCCAGTTCTGCGCTTGCCCGACCGGCGGCATCTTGAGCAACATCTCCTGCAGTGCGACCTGCCCTAACGGAGACACTCCCGGGCTATACGCTCTGGTAAGCGCCCAGAAACAGCACTCTACGGTATTGCCATACCCCATCTTGCCCGACCCTCTTACCCTGACAGGCCAAGCGATCACGAGGCTCGAATGATACGCTGGCGGGGCTACCTCGATAGTTCCGGGTCAATCGCGGTGGAGGTCGCGATCCTGCTGCCGGTCGTTCTTCTTTTCGTCCTGGGATTGGCCGAGTTCGGCCGGGCCATCTGGACGAAGGCGACGCTGAACTACGCCGTCGAAGCGGCGGCCCGGTGCTCGGTCGTCGATGCGAATCTATGTGGCAGTGCCGGCCAAACCCAGAGCTATGCTGCCAGTCGCGCCGCCGGCTTGAGCATCCCGGCATCGCTTTTCACGGTCTCCACCGCCGGTTGCGGCACGCAAGTCAGCGTCACCGTCCCCTTCGAGTTCGTCGCCCAGGGGATGCTGCCCTACACCCTTTCCCTCACTGCCACCGCCTGCTACCCGGCACAAATGTGATATAGTAACGATAAGAGCGGTTTTTCTGCGTTTGATGCTTGTCAAGTGGCCCAAGTGAGCCGGGGTCTATGAGTATGCCTACAGGAGGGGTGTTCGACATAACGCCGTTGTCATCCTTCTCAGGACATCAACTCAGCGAGGTCGGTCATGAAAAACATCGCACACTACCTAGCAGTCAAACTATCCATCACCAGCCAGAAGGGTGTCACGGCCATCGAGTACGGCCTGATCGCGTCCCTGATCGCGATTGCGATCATCGGCGCCGTGACGCTGGTTGGTACAAACCTGTCCAATCTCTTCACCACGATCGCCAACGCACTAACGTAAATGGCAGCCGGACGGTTGCGTGCTGCCGACGCAGCACGTCGTACCAGTCCGCCCTTCCCGCGAGGAAGAAATGGGCGCCGCGTTAATCCTCATCGTCGCGAAAGCCACGGCGCTTAGTGGCTTGGCCGTGGCCGCCGTGGTCGACCTCCATCGGCGCATCATTCCCAATGGGGCGGTCCTTGCCGTCGCCAGCGCAGGCTTGGTGCTGCGGCTGTGGGACTTCGACGGGGAAGCGCTCGCCATCAGCGCCGCCTTGGCCTTTCTCCTGCTCGCGGGACTGGGTCAGCTTGCCCGACGTGGCATCGTCGGAGGCGGCGACGCCAAGCTGATCGCCGCAGCGTCCCTGTTGCAGCCGGCCGCGGCGGTGCCGACCGTGCTGATTTTCATCGCGCTGGCCGGCGGAGTATTGGCGGTCGTGTATCTGATGCGGCAATGGCTATATGCCCTGAAGCCCGCAATTTCGCTGCAAGGTGAATCGCGGGCCGCCACAGGGCCACAGTCCCTTCCCTACGCCGTCGCCATCGGCCTTGGCGTGCTGTCGTTCCATATCGTCAGAGGCGTTCCGTGATGCGCCGCCGCCATCTCCTTCTGGGTTTGGGAGCGCTGGCCCTGCTGGCCGGTGTGGTGCTTTCGGTGCTCTGGTTCCGCTTGCCGCATCAACCAGTGCTGCCCAGTCTCGCCGCCATCGATCGGCCGCAGGTTCTCAGCGCCGCGCGCGCAATCAAGGAAAGATCGCTGCTGCGACGGGACGACCTGACCTGGAAACCCGTGGCGCAAGTCCCGGCCGGTGCGTACACGCGCGGCTCGAGCAATCCGGCCGATTTCACGGGTTCCGTCACACGCCAAGACCTGATGCCCGGCGACGTCCTCACCGCCGAGCACATCGTCAAGCCGAACGAGGCGGGCTTCCTGCCGGCTGTCCTCGGCCGCGACATGCGCGCGGTTTCGATTTCGGTCGGCGTGGCCGAAGGTGCCTCCGGCCTGATCGTACCCGGCGACAGGGTCGACGTGATCCTCATCCAGAATTTCGGCGAACCCGGGGCGCCCCTGCCGCAGCGTTCCGTCAGCGAGACGATCCTGCGCAATCTGCGCGTCATCGCGGTCGACCAGACGATATCCACGGAGCCCAAAGCCAAGGGCAGCGAATCCCGCGCCGCCAAGACAGTGACCCTTGAAGTGACGGCGCGGCAGGCGGAAGTGCTGACCGTCGCCCTCCAGCTCGGCAAGCTGCAGCTCGCCTTGCGCAATGCGGAGGATGACGGCCCGGCATCGCGCTGGATGGGCGAGCCAACCTCGACCTGGGGTTCCGACGTTTCACCTGCCTTGCGTGGCCGCGGCCGGGAGCCCGGTGACGTCCGACCTGGCACGACGCCCGGACAACCGGCGCCAGCGGCCGGGCCGTCCTCCGGCGTAACGGTCGATGTCTTCCATGGCCAGCGCATCGAGCAACGCTGCTTCGATGAAGAAGGTCGCAGCAGCGCCGCCTGCGCCCCGGCCCAGCGACCCGCCGCTCCCGCGGCGGAACCCGTGCCCAAGCCGCCATCGGGCGACACGGGCAGCTCGCCACGGCCGCTGCCGGACCGCAGCCTGTGAGCCTCCGATGACGGAGCCTGTCCCCGCCCGCCCGCCGGCCGCACCGCCAGCCGCACCTCCCGTCGCGGAGGCAGCCGGTCCAAGCGCCGCCGCTTACGTGCTCGACGAGCCATCGGAGATGGCTATGTTGCGCAGCTTCTCCAACCTCGGCTTCAATGACGCCAATGTCCGGCGCGGCGGCGCTGACGCGGCAATTGCCGATCTCGCTCGGAACAAGTCGCCCCGGATCCTGGTCGTCGACGTTTCAGGCATGCCCGAACCGATGGCCGCCATCAATCGTCTCGCCGATGTCTGCAATCCGGCGACCGAGGTCATCGTTGTCGGCGACCGCAACGATATCGTGCTCTATCGCGACATGAAGGCGGCGGGAGTCGCAGAGTATTTCTTCAAGCCGCTCATCAGCACAGTCGTAACGCGCGTGCTGAGCACGCTGGCCCAGGGCGACAAGGAGACACGCACCCGGCGCACTGGCAAGTTGGTGATAACACTCGGCGTACGCGGCGGCGTCGGCACCACCACGATCGCTACGCAGCTCGCTTGGCACCTTGCGGAGGAGCGACAGCGCCGGGTGCTGCTGCTCGACCTCGACCTGCAGAGCGGCGATGCGGCGATGCAGCTCGACGCCACGCCTAACCATGCACTGCGCGAAGCGCTGGAGCATCCCGAGCGCGTCGATGATCTCTTCCTGGAGCGCGGCATCACGCACGTAACCGAACGGCTCGACCTGTTCGCTGCCCTGGAGCCGCTGTCGGACATGGCGGCACCGTCCGAGGAAGCAGTGATGCAGCTCCTCGGCACGCTTACCCAGCGCTACCGGTTTGTGATCATCGACCTGACGACGACGGCGGCGCTTCAGCTGCCAAAATTGCTGCACTTTGCCAATACCGTCCTGCTGGTGAGCGACAGTACGCTGATCTCAGTCCGGGAAGTAGGCAGGTGGCGCGAGCGCATCGGCCCCAATTCGCCAGACCGCACGACGCTGCACGTGCTCAACAAGCAAGGCGCCGACGGCTCGCTACCCGACGATGAACTCGCCCGCGCGCTGGTCAGCCGGCCCGACGTGTCAATCCCCTACGATCGGACCCTGGCGAAGACGGCGATGCTGGGAACGAAGGCGATCCAGGCGGGCGGCGGAGTCCGCCGTGGCTTGGCCGTGCTGGAGCGAGAACTGGCAGGTGTCGAGGGCGGTGAGCCCAAGACGTCATTCTGGCAGAAGGTATTCGGCTGATGGGCTTGCATCGCAATCCACAGACTGGCGCAGCGGTGCTGCCCGCAGCCGATGCCGCAGCGTCCGCTCTCTCGCCGCCGCCGCCGCCACCGGCGTCCGCGGAATCCGTTTCGCCCGTCGCGCTACTACACCGTGAGATCCTTGGCCGAATTGAGCCGGCCGAGGCCGTGCGCCTGAGCGAAGCCGAACTGCGCGCGCGCGTGTGGCAACTCGTCGTGGAAATCGGCGCCGAGCGCCGCCTGCTGCTCAACAGCAAGGAGCAGCAGCAGGTCGCGCGCGAGCTCGTCGACGACATGATCGGTCACGGCCCTCTCGAGCCGCTGCTCGAGGATCCGACCGTCTCGGACATCCTGGTCAACGGCTGGCGCCAGGTTTATGTCGAACGCAAGGGCAAGCTCGAACTCACCGGCATCCACTTCCGCGACGATCTGCATGTGATGCATATGGCACAGCGGATCGCCACCCTGGTCGGCCGCCGCATTGACCAGTCGAGCCCGATGCTCGATGCCCGTCTCGCCGACGGCAGCCGTGTCAACGTCGTGATCCCGCCGCTCAGCCTGAAGGGGCCCGCGATCTCCATCCGCAAATTCTCCAAATCCTTCATCGACTTCGCGCGGATGGTATCCTTGAAGACCGCTTCGTCCGAGCTGGCACGTGCCCTGGAGATCATTGCGCGGTGCCGTCTCAACATCCTGATCTCGGGTGGCACCGGCTCCGGCAAGACGACCTTGCTCAACGCCATGTCGGGGATGATCGACCCCCGGGAACGGATCGTCACGATCGAAGATACGGCAGAGTTGCAGCTCCAGCAACCGCACGTGGTCCAGCTCGAATCACGGCCTGCCAACGTCGAAGGCGAAGGCCAGGTGACACAGCGCGACCTGGTGCGCAACGCGCTGCGCATGCGGCCCGATCGCATCATCGTCGGCGAGGTCCGTGGGCCGGAAGCCTTCGACATGATGCAGGCGATGAACACCGGCCACAACGGCTCGATGAGCACGGTGCACGCCAACACCGCGCACGACGCATTGTCGCGCCTGGAGAACATGGTGCTGATGGCCAACCTCAACCTGCCGAGTCGCGCGATCCGCAACCAGATCGCCAGCGCACTCGACGTCATCGTGCAGATCGAACGCATGCGCGACGGTACGCGCCGCATCACGGAGGTGGCCGAAGTCGTCGGCCTTGAGGGTGAAACGCTTGTTCTTGCGCCCCTCTTCACCTTCAAGTTCATCGGCGAAGACGTCGATGGTTCCCTGCGCGGCACGTTCGAGGCCAGTGGAATCCGGCCCCGCTTCCTGAACCGGCTGGCATACTATGGCCTCGAACAGGCCTTCCTCGATGCCATCGCCGTCAAGGACCCGCCATCATCATGACGGATGTCGACCTCCTTGCAGTCGCCGCCGCTGTCCTCGGTGCCGGTGGACTATTGATCTTCGTCTATCTACGTATCGAAAGCCGCCAGGCTGCTACCCTTACCGAGCGGGTCGTGCGGGCCGTGGGCGTGCGCTCCGCCAAGCCTTTGGCGACGCCGGTTCACCGGTCGATCTGGCGGGAAGAGGCGAACCGCCTGGCACGGCTGCCGTTCATGTTCGGCATCGAGCGAACGTGGGGCGTCACCTACGCAACCTGGCATCTTGCCATCTTCGCGCTGGGGACCGGCGCGTTGACCTGGCTGTTGTTGCGGGGGCTTCTTCACCTTCCCTTGTGGCTGGCAGCGATCGGCACATTGGCCGCCCTCGTGTCGCTGCCACGGTTTCTGATGATCCAGCAGCAACGGAGTGCCGATGCGAGATTCCTCGAGGCTTTTCCCGATGCACTCGACATGTGCGTCCGCATGGTCCGCTCGGGCCTGCCGGTCGTCGCAGCCATGCGTACTGTGGGACAGCAGGCCTCCCCACCGGTCAACGTGACCTTCGCGCATGTCGCCGACCTCTGCGAGATCGGGGTCCCGCTCGAAACGGCCCTGTCGAACATCAGCACCGAGATCGGTCTGCCCGATTTTCATTTTTTCGCCATCGCACTCGGCCTGCAGCGACGGACGGGCGGCAACCTCGCACGGACTCTCGAGACGTTTGCCGAGATCATCCGCAAGCGGCGCGCCGTTCGCATGAAGGCGACGTCGACTACCGCGGAAGTGCGGATGTCGGCGATCATCCTGACAGGCATCCCGTTCTTCGTGATCGGCACGCTTGCAATCATCAATCCCGGCTACCTCGATCCGCTGATCAACGATCCGAGAGGCAACGTGGTGCTCGGCGCGGCGCTCCTGGGGCTGATTCTGGGCGGCCTGTCGATGCGCTGGATGATCCGCAGCACCACCCTCGTGTAACGGAGAACGGGAGTGGCCGCTTCAGCCCCGCTCGTCATCGCCGCCGCTGCGCTTCTGTTCGCCGTCGCCGGCCTTTCGCTCATCGGCTATACCGTGCTCGCGCACCGCGATGGCCTCTCGCAACGCGTCGACGGTCTGATCGCGGAGCGTTCGGCGCAGGTCTCCGATCGAACGCCGCGACGCCCGAGGCCGGTCGAAGGTCGGAGCGAGGCCGCACCGGGCGAATGGGAACTGCGGCAGGTACTCCTCAGGCTCGGCCTGCCGGCAGCCTGGGCGAGCTGGGCTTTGCCAGGTCTGAGAATTCTGCTCAGCCTCCTGCTGGCGACAAATCTTCTGCTTCTCTCCTATGGCTACGAGGACATTGCATTTCCGGCACGGCTGGCTGTCAGCATCGGCGTCGGCGGGGCTCTTGGCTGGCTCCTGACGGGTCTCGTGCTGAAACTGGTCGCGCGGCAGCACCTTGCCGCGGTCGAACGAGGCCTACCGGACGCCATCGAGTTGCTGGTGGTCTCCGTCGAGGCGGGTCTGGGACTGGAAGAAGGCCTCGACGGGCTGGTGCCGGAACTTGCGCTTTCGCAACCGGCGCTGGCCGAGGAGCTGCGGACGACCGCGGCCGACCTCAAGCTCTTGCCGAGCCGCGAGGAGGCGTTTGCCCGATTGGCCGAGCGCGTCGGCGGCAAGGGCGTGCACACGGTAGCGATGACCCTGGCACAAACGATGCGCTACGGCACGCCGCTCGCCGACGCCCTGCGCATGGTCGCGACGGAGCTGCGCAACGATACGCTGCTGCGCCTCGAAGCGCGCGCCAACCGCATGCCGGTCCTCATGACCCTGCCGATGCTGTTCTTCACCATGCCGGCGCTATTCCTGGTGATCGGTGGGCCGGCGGTTCTGCGACTGATCGACATAATTGGCAAGTGACAAGACGAGGCTCTGCGATTCTACCTAAGATTTGACCCTTATGGTCGCGGCAACGCGGCGGCATTAGCCGCAAAGGTGGTCATGAGAGTCATGCTCAGCTCTGCAGTCCCAAGATCCCTTGCGGCGCTCGTATTCACGATCGTCGCAAAGGCGAACCGTGGCAGCAACGCGGCCACGAGGCGACATCCGTGCCCACAAGCATGACGTGCATCGACCTTCTTACCGTGACCACCGCCGCAGCGACGGCCGGCTGGTCGTCGTGATCGTCGAGATTGACATCGCGCGGGTGGGTCTGGGTCGATTGCAAACAGCCCCGGCATGCGAGCCGCCGAATCGAGCCGCTGCCGCGCCGCGGGCGCATCGATCTCCCGCGGGTCGAAGCAGCGCAATGACTGGTCACGGATCATGACTGCCCCCGGCGATACGGCAGTCGTCACTGCCACCAGGCCGCGCCCGATATGGAAGCCATCCTGGGTACTGGCCTTCGGCCTCGTAGTCTTTCTGTTCCTCATCGGCACGAGCAACTCACGCCTGCTTGCCGACTCCGACACTCAGTGGCACATCGCGATCGGGCGGTGGATTCTCGAACATGGTGCGGTTCCAACGGTCGACAGCCAATCGCACACGTTCCTTGGCAAACCCTGGATCGCCAAGGAATGGCTGTCGCAAGTCGCTCTCGCCCTCGTCTACCGGGCCGCCGGCTGGATCGGTGTCATCGTGCTGGCATCGGGAGCCATTGCCGTCACGTTCGCGCTGCTGTTGCGGTTGCTACTGCACGATCTCTCCACACGGGCCGCCCTGACTCTGACCGTCGCCGCCTTCGCGATGTCGGCGCCGCACTTCCTCGCACGACCGCACGTGCTTGCCTTCCCCTTCGTGCTGCTGTGGACAGCCGGCTTGGTGCACGCCGTCGAAGAACGACGGGCACCGTCCTGGCGCCTGTTGCCGGTCCTGCTTGCCTGGGCGAATCTTCACGGCGGCTTCACGCTGGGACTGGCACTCGTCGCGGGCTTTGCAATCGACGCCATCGTGGACGCACCGTCCAACACTCGGCGCAGCACGACGCTCGCCTGGACGACGTTCATCCTGGCCGCGGCATTCACCGCATGCCTCACGCCCTATGGTCCGGAATCGATCGTGGTCACCTTGCGCATCCTGGATCTTGGCGAGGCCCTGCCTGCCATCCGCGAATGGCAGCCACCTGACTTTCGGACGCAGCCAGTGCAGGAATTGTTGCTGTTGGGCGGCCTGTACGGTCTTGTCGCAATCAGACTGAAGGTGCCGCTGGTTCGGCTGCTGATCGTGTTCGGGCTGCTGCATCTCTATTTGAAGCACGCACGCAACGCTGAACTCCTTGCCACCCTTGCCCCTCTCATGCTGGCTCCCCTCCTTGCCCGGCAGTGGCCGGCGCTTGGGCGGACTGCGCCCGCGCAGACGGCTGGCCCCATCGCGAATGTCATTGGCATACTTGCCGCAGCCTTTCTGGGAATCGGACTGGCACGCGCCGCGGCTCCGACGCCGCCCGCCAACGTCCTCCCCGGTGCCGCGCTCGCTTTTGCGGATCAAGCCGGCCTCACGGGACATGTATTCAACGACTATGATTTCGGCGGCGCCCTCATCTTGCGCGGTATCCCGACCTTCATCGACGGTCGGGGCGAACTCTACGGCGGTTCCTTCATCAAGCGCTATGCGGATGCGATTCAACTGCGCGACGGTGTGCAACTCGACCGCATGCTCGATGACTACGGGATCCAATGGACCCTTCTGCGCCGCAACCGGCCAGCCAACCACCTCTTGGCCCGACTGCCCGGCTGGACCCGCGTCTATGGCGACGATACGGTCGCCATCTTTCGCCGCCAACCCTGATCTGCGGCGCGGGTCGTCCTGGTCCTTTCTTGTTCGACCCTGCGTTGCAGGTCGCCGCCCTTCATGTCGGTCCCACCCGGGCCTACCCGCGAATTCGACGAGGCGGCACTTCGGTCGAAAATGACGGCAGGCTAGGCACTTGCCGCACGGAGTTGTCGTCTTTTTACATGTTGGCGGCTGGATGCAGCGGCTTGGTTGAGGCATATCAAGGCCCATTGGTACCGCCTGCATTTAGTTTGGCTTCAGCGATCGAGTCCGCCTTGCGCTCGTTGACTGAAGACGGATGCCACATGAACTCACGAAGAAAGGGCTGGAACGGCCGACTGATGGCTTGCGCTGCAGCTAGTCGCTGGTGCTGCCATGCTGCGTCTTGGGCGCCATGAACCAATCGGTCGGTTCCGTGAAGTCATCGGCAAGGCCCCGATGACAAGTGCCAGCCCGAAGGGAATGGATCGCTCCCGGGCGAGCGGATTTCCGTTGCTGCTTTTTGCGTTGACGCTCGTGATCAGCGTCGTGGCGGCGGCTTTGGCCGGTTGGCAGTCGTGGCGATTGCAGGATCGCTTCGGCACGGTGATGGAACAGCATTTTGGGATCACCGAGTACATCAGCAAGGTCCTGGTATTCAACGAAGCGCTCACCATGTCGGCGCACATGGCGGCACTGACCGGCGATGCCACCCACGTGCAAAGGTACGACAAGCTGGAAGGTGAGCTCGATGCCCTGATCAAGAAAACGAGAGGCGGTCAGCATCGCCCCGAGATACGGAAGCTCGTCGAGCAAACCGACGAAGCGAACAGCAAGCTGGTGGAGATCGAGAGGCGTTCTTTCGCCCTCAATGCCGAGGGCCGGCGACCTGAAGCCGCCGCTCTGCTGGTCAGCCGCGAATACCTGAAATGGAAGGGCCTCTATGCCGATGCGGTCGAACAGATTGCCGGCGCACAGGCCGAGTTGATCGAAAGCGAACGCCGGCACCTCTATTCTCTTGCGACTGCCTTCGATGCTGCGATCGCTCTGATTATCGTTGTCCTGGTGTCGACGTGGTACTTCGCGCTTCGCGCCGGTCGTCGCTGGCAACAGGAACGCCTGGAACTGGAAGGTACTCTCCGCAAGACCCACGAGGAGCTCGAAGAGCGAGTCAGCAAGCGTACCGCGGATCTGCGAACCGCCAACGAGACGCTGCACCATAATGCGGAGGCGCTCGGTCGAGAGGTCGAGGAACGCAGGACCGTCGAGCGCGCGTTGCAGGAAATAATCCATCGGACCAAGCTTCAGCTCGCCGTCGTCGAACAGGTTGGCCAGGAAGAGGAACTGCTTTCGGGCGATGTCGAGGGATTGGCCCGCAAGGTCACGGAACTCGCCGCCAGGACGATCGGGTGCGAGCGCGCCAATGTCTGGTTGTTCGACGAAACTGAGACCACGCTGCGCTGTATCGACCTGTTTGAGGCCACGCCTGGCAGCCATTCCGCTGGCGAGGCCTTGCAAGAGAACGAGTACAGGCATGAGTTTCAGGTCCTCAAGCATGCGAGATACGTCGATGCCGACGACCCCCTGACCGATCCCAGAACCGCCGGTTACGTCGAAACCTATCTCAAGCCGCTGCACATCACGTCAATGCTGGACACGGTCATCCAGATCTCCGGGAAGAATCTGGGCCTGTTGTGCTTCGAACATGTCGATCAGCCTCATCATTGGGAGCGGGACGAGATTGCCTTCGCCGGGCAGCTGGCCGACAAACTCGGCATGGCGCTCATCAGCCGCGTGCGCCGGCAGGCGGAGGACGAGTCGCACGCGAATGAAAGGAAGCTGCGCGATCTGGTGGAAATCATCTCGGATTACATCTGGGAAATCGACGAGAACGGCGCCTACACATACGTAAGCCCCAAAGTCACCTCGATCATCGGCTATACGCCGGAAGAGTTGCTCGGCAAGTCGCCGTTCGCTTTCATGTCGCCCGCTGAGAGCAAACGGGTCGAAGCCGCCTTCGCGCCCTTCTTGTCTGGACGCCTGCCCTTCGTGCAGATGGAGAATACTGTTCTGCACAGGGACGGCCGGGAAATCATCTTCGAAACGGCGGCGGTGCCGATTTTCGGCGTACAGGGTGAGTTCAGGGGATACCGTGGCGTCGACCGCGACATCACGGAACGCAAGCGGGCCGAGGCAGCACTGCGTGAGTCACGACAGCTCATCGAAGGCATCCTCAATGCGATGCCCGTGAGGGTGTTCTGGAAGGACCTGAACCTTACCTATTTGGGCTGCAACACGGCATTCGCGCGAGATTCGGGTTTTACTGATGCCAAGGACCTCATCGGCAAGGACGACTATCAGATGGGATGGCGCGACCAGGCGGAGTTGTACCGGGCCGACGACCGCCGAGTCATAGAGAGCGGCCAACCCAAGCTTCTCATCGAAGAACCCCAGACGACGCCCGACGGCAGGACGATCACGCTGCTGACGAGCAAGCTGCCGCTGCGCGGCTCGAACGGAGAGGTCTACGGCGTCCTCGGCACCTACACCGACATCACCGGCCGCAAGGAGACCGAGGACGCTCTGCGGAGGAGCGAGGAGCGCTTCCGGGCGGTCAGCGAGACGGCGCAGGATGCGATCATCATGATCGACGCCGCAGGCCAAATTGTATTCTGGAACAGGGCCGCCGAACGCATCCTGGGCTACACAGTGGACGAGACTATCGGCAGAGACGCGCACACCCTGCTCGCTCCGGCGCGCTTCCGGGACAAGGCGACCGCCGGTCTGAGGGAATTCGCCGCCACAGGCCAAGGTGAGGTCATTGGAAAGACGCTGGAACTGGCGGCGTTGCGAAAGGACGGTATCGAAATTCCGGTAGAACTCTCGATCGCGAGCATGCGGTTGGGCACGAAGTGGCATGCCGTAGCGACCCTGCGGGACATCACCCAACGCAAGTGCATCGAGGATGAAATGAGAAAGATGGCGCGTCGCGACTTCCTGACGGGCCTCGCCAATCGCGCCGAATTCGTCGACAAGCTGGAACAGGAGATCGTCCGCGCGCACCGAGGCGCCCGTTTTGCTGTCCTCTATCTGGATTTGGATCACTTCAAGGACGTCAACGACAGCCTGGGTCATCCGGTCGGAGATCTGTTGCTGAAAATGGTTGGGCAGCGGTTGCGGGCAGCCGTCCGCGAAACCGACACCGTGGCGCGATTCGGCGGAGATGAATTCGCCGTCATCGAAGTTGATTCCCACGAGCCTTCGGTTGCCGTGGTTGTCGCCGAGAAGATATTGAAGGCGCTCAGCGCGCCATTCTCGATCGACGGCAAGGAGATCCGCAGCGGCGCAAGCATTGGCATCGCCCTCTACGGCCCGGACGGAACCGATGCGGAGACACTCCTGAACCATGCCGATGTCGCCCTGTACCGGGCGAAGACGGAAGGCCGAGGCACCTATCGCTTCTTCACCGATGCGATGGACAAAGTGGGCACCTGAACGTAACGCTTTGTCCAAACCTGTCCGGAGGACTGCATGGTCAAACAAGCGCAGGGCTTTCCCGCTGCGTCCGTCGGCATCCAGGTGCCGGTGGGCCGGATCGCGGCCGGCCGCAGCCGCTGGCAGACCGTGCTGCAGGCCCGCGACACGCCGATGGTCTATCGCCTCCATGCGATCGACGGACTGATCGTCGAAGTCGACGGCGCGGCGCGGATGATCCATGCCGACCCCGGGGCCTCCGTCGACGTCCAGGCCAAGAAGATCCGGGTCAAGGCGGCCACCGGCAGCGGTGGCCATGTGGCCCAGGGCTGGTACGTCCTGGTCTCCTAGGCGCGCTACCAAGCGCCGCCCGTCGTCGCCTTCACTTCTTCATAGAGCAGGCGGTTGCCGGCC
>MEMN01000057.1:52438-52582 GCA_001767945.1 Alphaproteobacteria bacterium RIFCSPHIGHO2_12_FULL_66_14
CCACGTCGGCCGGCTCGCGGAAGAACGCTGCGAAGCCGTCGACGAAACGCACGCCCCGCGCCGCCGCCCAGTCGCGCCAGTGCCGGACCTGCAGACTGTCGCGGTCGCCCGCCGCGACATTGTCCGGCCAGGGATAGACCACCA
>MEMN01000058.1:0-2892 GCA_001767945.1 Alphaproteobacteria bacterium RIFCSPHIGHO2_12_FULL_66_14
GCACCACCGAGATCGATCTTGCGGCTGCACTGGAAACGCTCAATCGCGAACTCGGCATCGAGCGGCTTCTGCTGGAGGGTGGCGGCGGGGCCAACGGGGCGCTGCTGCGCGCCGGGCTGATCGATGAACTCAGCCTCGTCATCTCACCGGCGATCGACGGCAGCTCGGGCGCGCCCACCGTCTTCAATTCCGGCGACGTCGATCTGGGCCCCGCGCCGATCGAAAGCATGACGCTCACCAGCCACGAGGTGCTCGACGGCGGCGCGGTCTGGCTGCGCTACAGGTTGAGCGCGGCGGCTTCCTGATCCTGGAGCCTCACGATGACCATCACCATCACCGCCTTTGAACGGTCGCCCGATGGCGGCCAGGGACTGGCGCGCGATACGCGCGTTCGCTGGGCGCTGGAGGAAGTGGGCCAGCCCTACGAGGTTCGCCTCGTTTCGTTTCGCGCGATGAAGGAGCCCGCGCATCTGGCGCTTCATCCTTTCGGCCAGATTCCGACCTACGAGGAAGGCGATCTCGCGCTGTTCGAGACAGGGTCGATCGTGTTCCATATCGCCGAGCGCCATGCGGGCCTGCTGCCGCCCCACTCCGATGGCGATGCCGATGCGCGGGCGCGCGCGATCACCTGGATGTTTGCCGCGCTCAACACGGTGGAGCCGCCGATCCTCGAGCTCGCAACCGCCAGGATTCATGAGGGCGACAGGCCCTGGACCAAGGAGCGCCTGCCGCTGGTCGAGGGTCGCGTCCGCGACCGGTTGAAACAACTTTCCGCGCGTCTCGGCGGTGCCGACTGGCTCGATGGCGGGTTCAGCGCGGGCGACCTGATGATGGTGTCGGTGCTGCTGAGGCTAAGATCATCGGGCGTTCTCGACGACTATCCGAATCTCGCGGCCTACGTCGCCCGCGGCGAAGCGCGGCCCGCCTACAAACGGGCTTTCGCCGCCCAATTGGCGGTTAACACCCGCTAGCTACCGACCGGCTGATTGAGGTCCTGATTAGTCGGCCGCCTTCTGGTCGAGGAAGGTCAGCATGCCGTCGCTGCGCTCGCCCTTGAGGTCGAAGGGTCCGGAGCCAGTGGCGATCAAGCATCAAGAGATCAGCGCTATAAGGAGGCTGAGCTCTATACGCTGCTGGCTTAGGCTGCCGCATCTTATTTTTCCTTGCCCAAGAGACCGGCTAAGTGTGTGCTCTGGCGATGTTCATGCATCTCGCCGTGTCAGCCTTGACTGCGCCCCTTGGTTGGTTCGTCAGTTGCCTGGCGTTGCTGGCTCTGCGGCGATGGGTTCATCCCGTCGGGTCGGTGATGCTCTCAAGCGCGGCGTCGACCGTCGTCGTGGAAGGGGCCAGCACGCGGTTCCGTTACGCTTATGGCAGTGATGATTGGGCATTCTACTGCTTCTCATCGAGGCTTTTGGCAGCTCTGATCATCGGCACCGTGCTGGCGACGGTGCTGCATTTTGCTTTTCGCTCGAGACCGAGGCGTCCGACTTCCTAACGTCGCTACCGGCTCACCGCGGCACGCTAGCCAGTAAAAACCTTGTTCAGGTGAGACGTCTCGTCCGACCAGCCGCCCAGCGGCTGCTCTGGCGATGTGAATGTCGGAAGCGTCCCTCCGCCGTCCAGAAACTCGACCTCGATCCTGAAATCCTCATCCTGTTCGAAGGCGTGCCAGTGCAGAAAATCAAGGTAGGTGCGACGTCCGTCGCGCAGGCAGAGCACGAAGCCCGCCGAACTGGTGTGCAGGTCGCCAAAAGTCCAGAAGCGTTCGACACGCTCGATGTCGAACGCCGAGAAGCCGTGGACCTCCGCATCGAGGACATGCAGCGCGTGGCCGAGTTCATAGACTCCGTCGACCGGGGTCGGTGCTTGTGACATCGATCCAGTCTAGGCGCCTACGCCTCAGTCCGCCGCTGCCTTGTCGAGAAAGGTGAGCATGCCGTCGCTGCGCTCGCCCTTGAGGTAGCGGAAGGTGCCGGCGCCGGTGGCGACGAGGTCGCCGGTCTGGTCGTAGATCTCGGTCTCGGCGGCGAAGGTGCTCTGGCTGGTCGAGGGCCGCCATGCGCCCAGGATGGCGAGCACGTCGCCTTCGCGCGCCGCCTTGATGAACTGGGTGGTGAAGGCCAGCGTCACGCTGAGCCGTCGCGCCGTCGCCGTCTCGTTGAAGGTGCAGGCGAGGCCACTGGCGCCATCGAGTAGCGTCATCAGCACGCCGCCATGCAACAGGCCGTTGGCGTTGCACAGCTCGGGACGCACGACCAGGCGCATCTCGACGAAGCCCGGGCGCCAGGCCACCACCTCATGGCCGATCAGGTCGTTGAAGCCCTTGAAGCCGTACGCGACGGGACGCGCGTCCGCCGGACGTTGGATCGCCATCTGCTGAAAAGAAGGAGAGGGCGCGCCTTAGCGGCGCGCCATCGCCGAGAGCGGCGGCCGGTGTCCGTTGCCGTTGGTCGCGGGACGGGCCCCGGCGGCCGGCGCCGGCGCGACGGCCGGCTGGGCCGCCATGCCGGTGCGGATGTCGCGCGCGATCTTGACCAGGCGCGGGCCCCAGTCGGCCTCGAGGCGGTCACGGCTGATCTGGTAGATCGGCGCCGAGGCGTTGATGGCATAGGCGGCGGTGCCGTCCGAGTTGCGCAGCGGGGCGCCGACTCCGCACAGTTCCGGCAGCCACTCGCCCCAGGTCACGCAGAAGCCGTGATCGGCCAGCTCCTTGAACGAGCGCTCGAGGCCGGTCTTCACCTTGCCCCAGTCGTCGCGCCAGCGGCGGCGGATGGCATCGATCTGCTTGTTGCGGTCGGCGTCGGGCAGCGAGAACAGGTAGGCGCGGCCCATTGCGGTGCTGGCCATCGGCACGCGGGTGCCGACATCGTGGGTGATCGCCACCACCGA
>MEMN01000058.1:2943-10764 GCA_001767945.1 Alphaproteobacteria bacterium RIFCSPHIGHO2_12_FULL_66_14
GCGGCTGGCACGGCGGACGTCCATGCTGGAGATCGCGGCATAGCCCAGCGCCAGGACCGAGGCGCCGAGCTCGTATTTGCGGAAGCGGCGAATGTAGTTGAGGTAGCCCAGTTCGGTCAGCGTGTGGGTGAGGCGCGCCACGGTCGGCTTCGGCAGACCGGTGCGGTGGGCGATTTCCTGGTTGCCCAGCATGCCTTCGCCGGCGTGGAAGGCGCGAAGGATGTCCAGCCCGCGGGCCAGCGCCGTGACGAACTGGCGGTCCTTGCCGCTCGTCGCCTCAGCGAGACCGTGCTCTACGGAACTCTGGAAAGCCGCGGTTCGCGTGACGAGGTGGCTGACGTTGCCCATGGCGTTTTCTCCTAAATGGCCGTTTATTTTCGTGACGGCGAAAACTGCCATCGGTATGCGCCTGCCGCAATGCGCGGAGCCGGGTTTTGACCTGCGAACGTGCAAAGCCGCCATGTAACGAATGCGTGATTCGCGCTCTTTGGTTGAACAAGGGCGATGGTGTTCGCCAAAAGGGGCATTTCCCGTGGTCTGACGCGACTGGCCCCGGACAGTGCGGCCGGCTACGATCATCCGACACCCTCTGAGAGGCGAAATTGGCCAAAGAACCCGTCGTGCCCAAGGACATTGCCGCGCTGTCGTTCGAAGACGCGCTGAAGGAGCTGGAAGCGATCGTCCAGCAGCTCGAACGTGGGCAGGTCAAGCTGGACGAGGCGATTTCCGCCTATGAGCGTGGCGCGCTGCTGAAGCGGCACTGCGAGCAGAAGCTCGCCGAGGCCAAGATGAAGGTGGAGAAGATCGTCTTCTCGGCCGACGGGTCGGTCAGCAGCCAGCCGGCCGATCTCGGCTGATTTCCGCGCCATATGCCGCTGTCGTCGCACCGCCAGTTCGATTTGGCGCTGATCTTCGCCGCCGAATCGGTCGAACGCACCATGGATCGCCTGCTGCCCAGCGGCGACGAGGGTGAGGGGCGTCTCTTCGAAGCCATGCGCTATTCGAGCCTGGGCGGCGGCAAGCGCCTTCGGGCGTTTTTCGTCCTGGCCGGCGCCACGCTGTTCAAAGTCTCGGCCCTGTCGGCGCTGCGGACAGCCTGCGCGGTCGAGTTCATGCACGCCTATTCCCTGATCCACGACGACCTGCCGGCGATGGACGACGACGATCTCCGCCGCGGCAAGCCCTCCTGCCACCGGCAGTTCGACGAGGCGACGGCGATCCTCGCGGGCGATGCCCTGCAGGCACTCGCCTTCGAAGTACTGGCGCATGACGAGACCCACGGCGACCCGGCGGTTCGCGCGGCCCTGGTCGCCGAACTCGCCAAGGCTGCCGGTGCGCACGGTATGGTGGGCGGCCAGATGCTCGACCTGCTGGCCGAGCAGCAGGCCACCAGGTCTGAGGGGGAGAGGTCGATCGGCGCCATCACGCGCCTGCAGCGGCTGAAGACGGGTGCCTTGATCTCGTTCTCCTGTACGGCAGGGGCGATCCTCGGCAAGGCAAGCGACCATCCGCGCGCGGCGCTGGCGGCATATGCTCACGATCTTGGCCTCGCCTTCCAGATTGCCGACGATCTGCTCGACATCGAAGGCAATGTCGCGGAACTCGGCAAGACGCCGGGCAAAGACGCCGCGGCGGGCAAGGCCACCTTCGTGTCGATCCTGGGCATGGAACGGGCTCGCGCCCAGGCCGGTTTGCTGGCGCGACAGGCCGCCGCGCATCTGGAGTCGTTCGGCGAGGCGGCGGATTTGCTAAGGCAGGCGGCGAATTTTGTTGTCGCACGGCGCACATGAAGTGGGGGCGTGGGCGGCCGAGCAGGAGTATGATGTTTCAATGACCGGCCAGAGCCCGACGCCTCTTCTCGATTCTGTGGATATCCCGGCCGACATCCGCCGGCTGCGTGCCGACCAATTGCGCCAGCTCGCCGACGAACTGCGCCAGGAAACGATTTCCGCGGTTTCGGTCACCGGCGGCCACCTCGGCGCCGGCCTCGGCGTCGTCGAGCTGACGGTGGCGCTGCACTATGTGTTCGACACGCCCAAGGATCGGCTGATCTGGGATGTCGGCCACCAGGCCTATCCGCACAAGATCGTCACCGGCCGCCGTGCGCGCATCCGAACCCTGCGGCAGGAGGGTGGACTCTCCGGCTTCACCCGCCGGGCAGAGAGCGAGTACGACCCGTTCGGCGCGGCCCATTCCTCGACCCCGATCTCGGCCGGCCTCGGCATGGCGGTGGCGCGCGACCTGGCCGGCGGCAGCAACAATGTCGTCGCCGTGATCGGCGACGGCGCGCTCAGCGCCGGCATGGCCTACGAGGCCATGAACAACGCGGGCGCGCTGCGCTCCCGGCTGATCGTGGTGCTGAACGACAACGACATGTCGATCGCGCCGCCGGTCGGCGCGTTGTCGGGCCATCTGTCGCGCCTGCTGTCGGGCCGACCCTATGTCACGTTGCGCAATCTCGGCCGCACCTTCGCCGAATCCCTGCCCAAGCCGCTCGAGATGGCGGCGCGGCGCGCAGAGGAATTCGCGCGCGGCTTCGTGGCCGGCGGCACCCTGTTCGACGAGCTGGGCTTCTACTATGTCGGCCCGGTCGACGGGCACAATCTCGACCACCTGCTGCCGGTGCTGAAGAACGCCCGTGACAGCCAGCTCGACAAGCCGATCCTGGTCCATGTCGTCACCAAGAAGGGCAAGGGCTATCCGCCGGCCGAGGCAAGCGACGACAAGTACCACGGCGTCGTGAAGTTCGACGTCGTGACCGGCAAGCAGTCCAAGCCGGTGGCCAACGCGCCGCAATACACTGCCGTGTTCGCCAAGGCGCTGATCGCCGAGGCCGAGGCAGACAAGAAGATCGTGGCGATCACGGCGGCGATGCCGTCGGGCACCGGCCTCGACAAGTTCGCCGAGCGCTTTCCCGAGCGCAGCTTCGACGTCGGCATCGCCGAGCAGCACGGCGTCACCTTCGCCGCCGGTCTCGCCTGCGAGGGTTTCAAGCCGTTCGCCGCGATCTATTCGACCTTCCTGCAGCGGGGCTACGACCAGGTCGTGCACGATGTCGCCATCCAGAATCTGCCGGTGCGCTTCGCCATCGACCGCGCCGGCCTGGTCGGCGCCGACGGCGCCACGCATGCCGGCTCCTTCGACATAGCCTACCTCGGCTGCCTGCCGAATTTCGTCGTCATGGCGGCGGCCGACGAGCTCGAACTGATGCACATGGTGGCGACGGCAGCGCAGATCGATGACCGCCCCTCGGCCTTCCGCTATCCGCGCGGCGAGGGCGTGGGCGTCGAGCTGCCGGCGCGCGGCACGCCGCTCGAGATCGGCAAGGGACGCATCCTGCGCGAAGGCACGAAGATCGCGATCCTGAGTTTCGGCCCCCGCCTCGGCGAATGCCTTGTGGCAGCCGAGGATCTGGCCGCCAAGGGGCTGAGCGCCACCGTGGCCGACGCCCGCTTCGCCAAGCCGCTCGACACCGACCTGATCCGGCGGCTGGCGCGCGAGCACGAGGTGCTGATTACCATCGAGGAGGGTTCGGTCGGTGGCTTCGCCAGCCAGGTGCTGCAGCATCTGGCAAGCACCGGTCTGCTCGATCATGGATTGAAAGTGCGGCCGATGATCCTGCCCGACCGTTTCATCGATCATGCCGCGCCGGCCAAGCAATATGAGCAGGCCGGCCTCAACGCGCCGGCGATCGTCGCCACCGCGCTCGCCGCGCTCGGCCAATCGTCTGAGCGCGCGCGCGGCTAGCGTCCCAGTGCGGCGTCGGCCGCCTCTTCAATCCACGATTGGCGTGGCATGTGCTTCGACCCAGCCAGCGGCTGCCAGGCGATCGAGCGTCTCCTTCAGTCCCGTCGTGTCCGGGCAGATGACCAGCCGCGTCGCCCGGCCCCAGCTCAATTGCATCACGTGGAGTCCGCTATTGCGGGCCAGCACCCCGTCGGCGCCGGAGTTGGTCTCGTCCCATTCGGCGACCACGATCGTGTTCCAAGGCGTACCGCTCACCGAGATCCGCCTGAGATCGAAGTGGATATCGGGCAGCAGGCGGTAGAGGCGCTCGTACCATCGCCTCGTTGAGATGATCGTCGTTCGCACGCCGCCCAGCGCGGCATGGCCCAGAAAGACGTGCTCGAACCGGCGCGCGAATGCGCGCAACACCGGTTCGGCATCGCCGCGATTGACGGCGGCGAAGAGCGCCTTCACGCGGCTCCGGACGATCGCATGGTACATGGACCCCTCCACATTCAATAATTGAACTAACGAAGTGTATTGAGTTCAATTATTGAATCCACTATAATTACCTCATGGAGAAGACGAGTTTCGCCAGGATGCGGTGCTCGCTGGCGCGCGGCCTTGATCTGATTGGCGACTGGTGGTCGCCGCTGATCATTCGGGACCTGTTTCTCGACGTCACACGCTTCGACGAGCTGGTCGAGGATCTCGGTATTTCGCGCAATCTGCTGACCCGGCGGCTCAAGTCGCTCGCCACGAAGGGGATCGTCGAACGACGGGTCTATCAGCAGCGTCCGCAGCGATTTGAGTATCGTCTGACGGGGGCCGGGCGCGATCTCGTGCCGGCCATCCTGGCGCTCACGGCCTGGGGCGATCGCTGGGCGCGACCGAAGGAAGGCAGCCCGATCCTGTTCGTTCACAAAACCTGCGGCCACCGGTTTCAGGCGCAGGTGACCTGCTCTGATTGCGGCGGCGTGATCGACGCCGATGCGGTGACGGCCATCCCCGGGCCCGGCGGAGCGTCGAGGCCCGGGACGAAGGTCGTGGCGCGGCGCCTTCGGGCCGCGATGCTGCCCTAGCCCTTCGGCATCGGGACGATGCGGAGGTAGGGCTTCGGGGCCTTCCAGCCGTTGGGATACTTGGCCTTCGCCTGCTCGTCGGAAACCGCCGGGACGATGATGACGTCCTCGCCGTTCTTCCAGTTCACCGGCGTTGCCACCTGGTGTTTGGCGGTGAGTTGGCAGCTCTCGAGGAGGCGCAGCACTTCGTCGAAGTTGCGGCCGGTGCTCATCGGATAGGTGAGCATCGCCTTGATCTTCTTGTCCGGGCCGATGATGAACACCGAACGGACCGTGGCGTTGTCGGCCGCGGTGCGGCCTTCCGACGTCGTGCCGGCGCCCTCGGGCAGCATGTCGTAGGCGGTGGCGACCTTGAGCTCGGGATCGCCGATCATCGGATAGGTGACGGCGTGGCCCTGGGTCTCCTCGATGTCCTTGGCCCACTTGGAGTGATTGGCCACCGGATCGACGCTGAGGCCGACGATCTTGGTGTTGAGCTTGTCGAACTTGGGCTTCAGGCCGGCCATGTAGCCGAGCTCGGTCGTGCAGACCGGCGTGAAGTCCTTGGGATGGGAGAACAGGATCGCCCAGCCGTCGCCGATCCACTTGTGGAACTCGATCGGGCCCTGGGTCGTCTCGGCCTTGAAATCCGGCGCGGTGGAATTGATACGAAGCGTCATGGTGCAACCCCCTCTGTGTGAAGAACTGCTTTCAGGTTCGATAGATTGGCCTTCCGGCCGGGCCGGTCAAGCCTTGGCGGGAATCCAGCTGATCAGGCCTATTCCACCATCAACTTCCACTGTCGTACCCACGACATATCGGCCAAATCTTTCCGACAGGATGGCGACGGCCACCTGGGCGATGTCGTCGGGCGTGCCGGCGCGGCCGAGCGGGATCTGGGCCACCAGGGCGCCGAGATTGTCGGCGACGAAGCCGCCGCCCGGGATGGCGCCGGGCGCGATCGCGTTCACCCGGATGCCGTCGGGCGCCAGCACGCGGGCCAGCTCCTTCATGACCATGGTCATGCCGGCCTTCGAGGCGCTGTAGTGGGGCAGGTTGCGGGTCATGAAGCGGTGCTGCGAGGTGATCAGCAGCATGCGGCCCTTGATCTTGTTGTCGCGCATGTGCCGGCCCATCTCGCGCGCCAGGAAGAAACCCGAGCGCAGGTTGATGTCGGTCATCGCATCCCAGGTCTCCTCGCTCACCGACAGCGGCGTGTCGACTTCGAGGCGCCGCGGGCTCGCGGCATGGACGAAGAGCGAGATGGTGCCGAGCTTCTTCACGGCGCCGTCGAGCAGGCCCTTCCAGCCGTCGCGTTTGGAAAGGTCAGCGGCGAGGAAATCGATGCCGTCCCCAGCGGGGGGAGCGGTGATGTCGCTGCCCAGGACAGTGGCGCCCTCGGCCAGCAGGGCCTTGGCGATGCCGCGGCCGATGCCGCCGGCGCAGCCGGTGATGAGGGCGCGCTCGCCATCCAATAGTTTTGTGGGGAGAAGTTTCGTGCTCATGCCAGTCATGCTAGCAGGTGCCGAGAATGGGGAAAGCGGTGAGCAAGACGCGGCTGGATGTGGCGTTGGTCGAACGCGGGCTGGCGGAAACGCGCGCCGCGGCCCAGCGGCTGGTCATGGCCGGGCTTGTCTTTTCCGGCGAACGCCGCCTGGAAAAAGCCGGGCAGGGCATCGGTCCCGACACCGCGCTCGAAGTGCGCGGTCAGCTGCACCCCTATGTCTCGCGCGGCGGGCTGAAGCTCGAGAAGGCGCTGGATCATTTCGCCATCCCGGTCGCGGGTCGCATCGCGCTGGATGTTGGATCGTCGACCGGCGGCTTCACCGACTGCCTGCTGCAGCGTGGCGTGGCCAAGGTCTATGCCGTCGATGTCGGCACCAACCAGCTCGCCTGGAAACTGCGCAACGATCCACGCGTGGTGTCGATGGAGAAGACCAACATGCGCGACGTGACGCGGGCGCTGATCCCCGAGCCGGTGGAGCTGATCGTCTGCGACGCCTCGTTCATCGGCCTGCGCACCGTGCTGCCGGCGGCGCTGGCACTCGCCGCGCCCGGGGCGCATCTCGTGGCGCTGATAAAACCGCAGTTTGAGGTCGGCAAGGGCCGGGTCGGCAAGGGTGGCATCGTGCGCGAGCCCGAGCTGCACGACGAGGTATGCGCCACGATCTCCGCGTGGCTCGCCGAGCAGCCGGGCTGGCGCGTGCTGGGCGTGACGGAAAGCCCGATCACCGGCGCCGAAGGCAACAAGGAATTCCTGATCGCCGGCCTGTTCAGCGGATAGCGCGGCTCACCCGGAACTTGTTGTTGTCGGCCAGCGTCTCGAACGAGGCGAAGTGTTCCTTCAGCAACGGCTCGTAGGGCAGGCCGCGATTGGCCACCATATAGAAGCGTCCGCCGGGCCGAAGCGCCCGTGCGGCCGCCTCGATGAAGTCCTGGCCCAGCGCCGGCTGGGCCGCTCGGCCGGCATGGAAGGGCGGATTGCAGACGATGGCGTCGTAGGTCGTGGGCGCCGGCTCGGCGATCAGGTCGAGCCAGTGCGCCGTCGCGCGCGGATCGGTGACGTTTGCGTGCGCCGCCTCGATCGCTCGATGCTCGGCATCGATCATGTCCAGTCGTGTGATGCCGGGGCAATGGTCGAGGAGATGGCGCGAGAGGTAGCCCCAGCCGCAGCCAAAATCGGCAACCGTGCCGGCGATGTCGTTGGGCAGATATTTGGCGAGGAGTGCCGAGCCGTCGTCGACGCGGTCCCAGCTGAAGATGCCCGGTTGGCTCAGCCAGGGGCCGGCGCCCACCGGCTGCAGGCCCGCCAGTCCGCGCCAGTAATCGGGTGGTACGCGCGTGCCCTTGTCGAACCAGAAGACGCGGCAATGGAACTTGGAAATCTTGTCGGCAAGGCCGAACGCCTTTCCGACGTGCTTTTCAAGGCTGGCCGCGCCGTCGTCGTTGGCCCCGGTGCACACGAGGCGACCGCCTGAGGCCAGCAATTTCCAGCCGCGCGCGATGTTGGCGAAATTCTCCTCCTTGTGCTTGG
>MEMN01000059.1:0-1581 GCA_001767945.1 Alphaproteobacteria bacterium RIFCSPHIGHO2_12_FULL_66_14
TGCGTATTTCGCCGGGCTGCTGGCAGTGCCAGCACTGGCCGCACCCTTGGTCTGCCCAGCGGTGCCGAAAGACCTTCGAACATCTGCGCTCCGCCACTATGACACCGGAGGCGCACACGCCAATCGCGGACCAGGGCAAAAAGTGGCTTGGTCCAAGCCGGCCGAGTGGACCTGTACGGCCGATTTGGTACCCTGAACTATGCCTGCACTCGGAAGACACGAGAAGACAACACGGGAGGGCCAATCATGAGCTTCCAATCCACGCGTGCGCAATCCACGAGTGCGACAGTCGTCGATGACGCCTTCATGGTTCGCTTCCTCGACGCCTGGGCGCGCAAGAGCGTCGAGGACATCATCAGCATGGTCACGGACGATGTCGTCCTCGAGTCCGCCTTCGGTCCCGACAGCCACGGCAAGCGCTTCGTCGGCAAGAAGGCGTTCGCGGAAGGAACCGTGCGCTTCTTCGACGTCCTGAAGGACATGTCCTCCAAGGATCGCACCTACGCCATCATGGGCGACAAGGGCTTCACCGAGGCGACGCGGACCTACACCGACGCCGCCGGCAAGCGCGTCACCGTCCGGGTCTGCGACATCTTCGATTTCCGCGACGGCAAGGTTTCCAGCAAGCGCGCCTACATCAAGCAACTCACGGCCGAGTAGGGGGAGAGACCGGATGACCCGCTTGTTCGCCCGATCGGCAGCGGGGTCCCGTACGATCCGATGCGGGACTTCGAACCGGTCGCGGTGATCGGCTACACGCCGTTCAGGCTGGTCGTGAACCCGGATGCAACGCCAGCATGGCCCTGGCGTACGAGCCGGCGGGGTCTTCACCGGCCGGGTTCCGCAGCTTTCTGGAAGCGCAGATTCCCAAGTACACCAAGTTGATCAGGGACGCCGGCATAGAGCCGCAGTAGCGACCGTTGCAACGGTCTACGCGGGAACCCGCTCGGCAGGGCCATTTCAATCCTGCTTTTGACGACGACCCGCATTCGCGGATGACTGCCTCCGCTACCATGGGCTGCCGACGGCAAGTCCGATGATGCACATGGCAATCGCCATGTAGGCGGCGACGCGGGCGTGGTGGAAATAGACGTCGGCCAAGGCTCCACCGATCATCGTTTGCAGTCGTTCGCGCGGCAGCGCCGGCGCATCCTCGATCATCAGCCAGACTTCGGTGTGCCGGTAGTTGCGCGTGCGTGCCGTCCAGCCCTTCCAGAACAGCACCGCCGCCGCAATCAGGACGAAGACCGCCCCGGAGCGGATGGCGATCCACGGCTCGGCCGAAAAGCCGACCATGGCCGTCACGATCGCCATCAGGGCGAAGCCGCAACCGCGCCGCACCGATAGCTCTGCGCAGCGCTTGATGTCGTCATACGTCATGGCGCGACGATAGCGCGCGAATGTCCAGGGACCGAAATCACGTTGCGTCGATCAACCGTCTTCCGCACGGGTGCATAAAATACATCGCACTTTGGGGGAATTCGCCTGAACTACGGCGGGTCCGAAGGCGCCCGGAAAGGCGCGGTCCCTTCATCCCAGCAGGTGCCGGAAGGCCGGCAGCGCGAGCAACGCCGCCCCGCC
>MEMN01000059.1:1600-3327 GCA_001767945.1 Alphaproteobacteria bacterium RIFCSPHIGHO2_12_FULL_66_14
ACCGAGCGCGGAAAGACTTCCGGCATCAGGACGGCCGCGATCGGCACGGCAATGGCGATGAAGGGCGAGAACAGCCCGTTCAGGATGCTGATCCCCACGACGGCGAAGACGAAGACGTTGCGGTCCATGGGCTAGCCCGCCGCCTGGGGCCGCGGCGTCAGCCCGAGCTGGTACAGCACCATGAACAGCACGATGCGAAGCGCTGCGACCCAGAAAGCCGCCACGAGGGCGATCAGGATGGGCGGGATCGCCGACGGCGTGATGTAGGCCACCGGCCGGTAGATCCATTCCGTCAGCCAGCGGAAGGAGCGGTAGATGTAGTTCCGGCTGTCCGGCGGCAGGAAGAAGCCCAGGAAGAAGCGGCCGAACAGGCAGTAGAAGACCAGCGACAGGAAATAGTTGGGCAGGTGGAAGTACCAGTAGCTCCACCAGATGTCCTGCGATTCCACTCGGCACTCTCCTCCGCGACCACTCTAGCGCAGCACGCAAAAAAAAGCAGGACCCCGCGAGGGGGTCCTGCTCCAGATCGACAGGTCCTGCTGGCCTAGCCGCCGGCAGTCACCAGGCCCTTGGGCGTGCGGATCGAGTCCACGAACTCCTGCATCTCCTTCGAGGGCTCGGGTGTCATGAGACTGACCACGTAGGTCACGGCGAACGCCACCGGCAGTCCGAACACGGCCGAGGAGATGTTGCGGATGCCCCACCACAGGTTGGTTCCGAACATGTCCTTGAACGTCTCGGGCGCGTAGCGGGTCATCACCAGGTAGAAGAGGCAGACCGCGAAGCCGCTCAGCATGCCGGTGATGGCGCCGATCTTGGTCGTGCGCTTCCACCAGATGCCGAGCACCAGCGGGGCGAACAGGCCGGCCGCGGCCAGCGAGAACGCCCATGCCACCATCTGGATGATGCCGGAGGGCCGCGTGCCGGCAACCGACGCCGCGATCAACGCGACGCCGACCAGCAGCCCACGCGCCACGATCAACCGGCGGGCGGTGGACGCCTTGGGGTCGATCATCTTGTAGTAGACGTCGTGGCTGAGCGCGTTGGCGATGGCGAGCAGCAGGCCATCGGCGGTGGAGAGCGCCGCGGCGAGACCGCCGGCCGCCACCAGCCCCGACACCACGTACGGCAGGCCGGCGATCTCCGGCATCGACAGCACGATGATGTCCTGGTTGATGACGAAGTCGGCGAGCTGAACGATGCCGTCACTGTTGGCGTCCTTGATGGTCAACAGTCCGCCGACCTGGGACCAGTTCTGGACCCACGCCGGGAGGCTGGCGATCGGTTGCCCGATCACGTTCTGGTAGACCTCCAGCTTCGCGAAGGAGGCATAGGCCGGTGCCGTGAAGTAGAGCAGGAAGATGAAGAAGATCGACCACGCGACCGAGGTGCGCGCCTCACGGACGCTGGGCGTCGTGAAGTAGCGCATCAGGATGTGCGGCAGCGAGGCCGTTCCGATCATCAGGCAGAGCACCAGGGCCCAGAAGTTGTTGAACTCCGTCCAGCTGAACTGGCCCTTGGCATCGGTGAAGGCGTCGGTGAAGTGCTTCGCGATCCCGAGCTTGGCCTCGAACTGGGCGATCTGCTCGAGCGCCTGGCCATAGGTCAATTCGGGGATCGGGATGCCGTACTTCTTGGTCGACAGCCAGACCACGGGCGTCAGATAGGCGATGATCAGGATGATGTACTGGGCCACCTGGGTCCAGGTCACCGCCCGCATGCCACCC
>MEMN01000059.1:3362-9384 GCA_001767945.1 Alphaproteobacteria bacterium RIFCSPHIGHO2_12_FULL_66_14
GAAGATGGCGATCTCGAAGGGAATGCCGAGGAAGCGCGAGGTGATGATGCCGATGCCGAAGCACTGCGCGACGATGTAGGTGAAGGACGCACAGAACAGCACGAGCACCCCGGCCAACCGCGCCCCGTTGCCCTCGTAGCGCGTGCCGAGGAAGTCGGGCACGGTGAACTGGCCGAACTTGCGCAGGTAGGGCGCGAGCAGGATGCCGACCAGCACGTAGCCGCCGGTCCAGCCCAGCACGTAGCCCAGCGCGTTGAAGCCGCCGAGATAGATGCCGCCCGCCATCGAGATGAAGGAGGCGGCGCTCATCCAGTCGGCACCGGTGGCCATGCCGTTGTACAGCGCCGGAACCTTGCGGCCGGCGACGTAGTACTCCGACAGGTCCATCGTCCGCGACAGGATGCCGATATAGGCATAGACGCCGATCGTCAGGATGACGAACAGGTAGCCGATGATCTTGTTCGGCACGCCCATCTGCTCGAGAACTGCGAGGACCAGGGTGAAGCCGATGAAGCCGCCGGCGTAGCCGCCGTAGATCTTCCCGAGGTTGCCGTAGAAGCCGCCGCCGGCGGTCTTGATGTCAGCCATGATTCATCTCCCCCGGTCAGTCTTCCTGGACGCCGAATTCTTCATCGATCTTGTTCTGCGAGATCGCGTTCCAGACGCACAGCACGACGAAGGCGGCGAGCGATCCCTGGGCCGCCATGTAGAAGCCGAGCGGGAAGCCCAGAAACCTGATGGTGTTGAGTTGGACCGCGAACAGCGGGGCGACGAAGCTGAAGAAGATCCACAAGGCGAAGATGGTCCACATCAGCGTGGAGGTTTTGGTCCAGTACTTCTGCATTTGCGCGGTATCGAGTTTCTGAGCCATGCCCGTTACTCCTCCTCAATCGTTCGTTGTGCGGCGTTGCCGGGACGTGCAGCAACGAACCGGAACGTCCGGCATGTAGTTGCGCGATTTGTGGACGTGCAGCGCATGCTCTGCTTTGTCCTCCCCCGACGCCGTGATACGGCGTTCGTAACTTCTTGATGTAGGGAGGATACGGTGTGCCCAACCGTCGCCACAATCAGACCAAAGTCGAAGGCCTGACTTCGTGATGCTGTCTTTGCTCAAGCCGTTCCTGCCCAAACCCAAGGTCCGAAGTCTTGCTGCGTTGCAGCAATTCCTCGAAGACGAGGCGGCCTATCTCGCTCAACGCTCGGTAGTCGAGTTCGTGCGCAACGAACTCGGCAGCCTGAGCGCCCAAGCCTTCGCCGACCCACGGTTCCAGGCCAAGATGACGGTGTCCCGCTGGGATGGATTCGCGGCCATTCTGGCCGATATGATCGGGCTCGTGCATGCGCACCTGCTCGCGGCGGGGGCGGCGCCGCGCGCCGTGCTCGACACTTACTTCGGCGATCTCTATGCGACGATTCTTGCCCGCCATCCGACGCCCGATCACCGCCTTCAGGGATGGGACCCCGAAATCGCTGCACTGCGAACAAGACTGGCGACCCGGCCGGTCGGCCCAGTCAATCCACAGGCCGACGCCACGGCGACCGGCTCGATGGTTTTCGACACTCTCCCCTTCATTCCACGTGATCCGGTCGAGAGCCGCATGGTGTTGTCCAACGCCTTCGCCTTCGGATTGATCGCCTTCAACGACCGGCTGAGAAGGCTGCTGGTGGTGACCCCGCTCGGCGACGAGCTCGTCGGGTCGGGGCAATGACCATTGCCGATCTCTTCGGCCGATACCTGCGCCGCACGGCGCCGCACGGCCGCTGGAGCGGCCCCGCCCATACGCCGCTCGAACGCCTGCCGCTGGTGGCGATCGACTGCGAGACGACGGGCCTCGACCCCCGGCGCGATCGCATCGTTTCCTTTGCGGCGATCCGCATCGACGAAGGTCTGCGCGTCGCAGAGCAGCCCGCGCTCGACCTCTTGATCGATCCCGGCGTCGCCATCCCGGCCCGCGCCACGGCAATCCACGGCCTCGACCGGGCGCAACTGGCCGGCGCGCCTTCCTTCGGAGAGGCTTTCGGCCGCATCGCCGAATGCCTCGAAGGCGCGGTCGCGGTCGGCCACTTCATCGGCTTCGACCTTGCCATCATCGGCCGCGAGGCGGCACGCGCACGCCGGCCCTGGCATGAACCGCCGAATTTCGACACCGCGAACCTGGCGGCAGCCCTCGGTCATCCGTCGGCACACATCGACCTTGCCGAGCTGCTTGGCCACCTCGGCATCGAACTCTGCGGGCATCGCCACAGCGCCGCGGGTGACGCACGCATGGCGGCCGATCTGTTCGTCGCCCTGGCCCACCGCCTGATTGGCCAAGGCCGCGGCACCTATGGCGGCGTAGCCGCCACCCATCGCGCGCCGCGCCGGTGACGCCGTGGATACGGCGGCCCTCGAGCGGCTGGACTCGTTTCCCTACCGGCACCGCGTCAACGAGCTGATGACGGTACCGATCGTCACGATCGGTCCGGACCGGCCCGTCGCCGAGGCCACGCGCCTGATGAACGAGCGGCGCATCAGCTCGGTGATCGTCCTCGACGACGAAGGCCGCTTGCGCGGCATCCTGACCGAACGCGACGTGCTGCGCCTGGTCGCGGCCGGACCCGGCGGGCTCGCGGATCCGGTTTCGGCAGCGATGACTGCGCCCGTTCATGCCATCGAGGCCGATGCCCCGGTCTATCGCGCTCTTGCCCGCATGATACGCCTCGAGGTGCGGCATCTGCCGGTCGTCGACGACCACGATCGCCCGGTCGGCATGCTGACGTCGGGGGCGCTGCTGAAACAGCGCGCCTCGCTGGCCCTTACGCTCGGCGACGAAATCGCGCTGGCGCCTGACGGGCGCACGCTTCGCACGATACACGACCGGCTCCCGGCCCTGGTTCACGCCCTTCGCGGCGAGGACGTGAGCGCACCGCAGGCGTCTGCTGTCGTCGCCGGCATCGTACGCGATCTCACTGCACGAGCGGGCGAGCTGGCACTGGCCGAGATGAAGTCGGCCGGACAGGGCGAGCCGCCAGTCGCCTGGTGCCTGCTGGTGCTGGGATCGGCGGGTCGCGGGGAGTCGCTGCTGGCGCCGGACCAGGACAACGCGCTGATCCACGAAGGCGGGCCGGAGGACGACGCCTGGTTCGCCGCCTTCGCCGAGCGCGTCAATCGGTTGCTCGACGAGGCCGGCGTGCCCTACTGCCCCGGCGGCGTGATGGCAAAGAATCCATCGTATCGCCATTCGCTCGCCGGCTGGCAGGCACAGGTCGACGCATGGGTCGCGCGGCCACAGCCGGAGGCCCTGCTGGGCGCCGACATCTTCTACGACTTCGCTGCGGTGCTGGGGAGCCGTCGACTCGCCGGGGCACTCCGCCAGCATGCCGCCCGCGCGGCCGGACGCTCCCCGGCTTTCCTCTACCAACTCGCCGCTGCAAGCGACGACATTCCTCGTGCCACCGACCTGCTGGGTCGTCTGCGCACGCGTGAGGGCCGCATCGATCTGAAGAAGTACGGGCTCTTTTCGATCGTGGCCGGCGCACGGGCTGCCGCGCTTGCCTGGGGATCGACGGCGACCGCAACCGACACGCGGCTCGTCGAAGTGGCTGCCAAGGGGGCGTTCCCCGAGGACGCCGCACGATCGGTGGTTGAGGCTCGCGCCGTCATTGTCGAAGCAATCCTCCGACAACAACAGGAAGACGCCGCTGCTGGTCGCGCACCCGACAACCGCGTCGACCCCAAGCGACTCGGCCGGCGCGCGACTTCGCAGTTGCGAGAAGCTCTCGCCACCGCCGCGCAGATGTCGGAGCTTGTTCATGAGGCTCTGAGCAATCACCCGATTGTGCCCGAGTCTTGACCGGCTGCGGTAGCGAGGTCCAAGCTTTGCCAATGGTGGCCGCCCCGTCCTTCCTGATTGCCGACGACCATCCGATGGTCCGCGACGCGCTCGCGTCGGCGCTCGGCCAAGCGTTCCACGGCGCCGAGATCGTCATGGCATCGACGCTGGCCCAGGTACAGGCGGCACTCGAGCGCGAGCCCGAGACCGACGCGTTGCTGCTCGACCTCGACATGCCGGGAATGGATGGCCTGACCGGCGTTGCGTTGCTGCGCTCCGAGCACCCGATCGTGCCGATCATCGTCGTTTCGGCGGCGCGCGAGGCCGCAGTGGTACGCCGCGCCTACGAGTTCGGTGCCTCGGCCTACATCGACAAGTCGGCGCCGCTCGAGGAGATCGTAGGCACGGTAGGCGCTGTCCTGGACGGCGAAATCTTCGCGCCTCCGGAGGCCGAGCCTGCCGATTCCTTCGCCCAGCGCGCGGCGCGGCTCACGCCGCAGCAATGGCGCGTGCTCGCCTTCATGGTTCAGGGCGACCAGAACAAGCAGATCGCCCACAAGCTCGGCGTCGGCGAAGCGACCGTGAAGGCGCACGTGACGGTGATCCTGCGCAAGCTCGGCGTGCGCTCGCGCACCCAGGCGGTCATCGAGGCGCGAAGCCTCGCAATTCCCGTCGCCGAACCCGTCAGGCCCTGAGGCGCCCCACTGCCGCATTGCGCAGGCGCAGGAGCGCGCGCAGCGACGCCGGCTTCACCGGCTTGTGCAACAGCTCGACGTTTCGCGCCCTCGCCCGCAGCCGCAGCGTCGGATCGCGGTCGGCGGTGACGAGCGCCGCCGGCACGGCGCGCGCCCAGGTCCGGCGCAACGCCTCGATGACCTCCAGCCCGTCGGGACTCTCGTCGAGATGCAGGTCGGCCAGGACGAGATCGGGCAGCCGGCCGACGCGCGCCACCTGGTCGAGCGCCTCGGCATGGGTGGCGGCGATCGCCACCCGGCAGCCCCAGCCGCCGAGCAGGGTCTCCATCGCCTCGAGCACGCGGGCCTCGTTGTCGATACAGAGCACGAAGCTCTCGGCCTCGATCGACGGTGCGGGTTGCGGCGCCGGCGGCGCAATGGGAGCGGACACCACCGCCGGCACGCGCGGCACGAACACCGAAAAAGTCGAGCCGCGGCCCGGCGCCGAAGCGAGGCCGACCGGCAGGTCGAGCATGCGCGCGATGCGATCGACGATGGCAAGGCCCAGGCCCAGGCCCCGCTCCTCACGCGGCGCTTCGTCCTCCGGCTGGAGCCGCACGAACTCGTCGAAGATGATGATCTGCTTGTCGGTCGCGATCCCGGGTCCGTTGTCCCTGACCTCGATGCGCAGCTCGTCGCCATCCCCTTCTTTGCTGACCCGGCGGCAACCCAGCAGCACGCGCGGCGGGCGTCCCTCGACGCGGCCGTAGCGCAGCGCATTGGACAGCAGGTTCTGCAGGATGCGGCGCAGGAACGCCGAGTCGGTCGACACGAAGGCGCGGGTCGGCACCACGACCAGTTCGACGCCGCGGCGGGCGGCGACCGGCGCGAAGGCGGTGGCCAGCGACTCGAACAGCGGCTGCAGGGCGAACGGCCGCTTCTCGGGCTTGAAGGCGCCGGCATCGAGCTTCGAGATGTCGAGCAGCGCATCAAGCAGCGATTCGACGGCGCCGAGGCTGGCGTCGATCTTGCCGCCGAGGTCGTTGCCGGGATCGCGGTCGATCATCGCCGCGGTAAACAGGCGCGCGGCATGGAGCGGCTGCAGCAGATCGTGGCTGGCGGCGGCGATGAAGCGCGTCTTGCCGAGGTTGGCGGCTTCGGCCTCGGCCCGGCTCGCTTCCAGTTCGGCGGTGCGCTCGATCACGCGCTGCTCGAGGGTCTCCGTCGACTGTCGCAGCTGGCGGTCACTTTCGCGCAATGCCTGGGCGGTGTGGACGCGCGCCGTCACGTCGTTGCAGGTGGCGACGAAGCCGTCGCCGGGCAGCGGATCCAACCGGAGTTCGATGACGCGGCCCTCGCGCGTCGCGATTTCGTGCGTCTGCGGCGCTTCCGGCCGGCGCAGCAGGGCCACGACGTCGGGCGTGGCGTCGAACTGCTGCGGTGCGGCGCCGACCGCGACGGCTGTGTCGTCGAGCGACAGCAGGGTCGTGAAGCGATCGTTGAAGATCTCCAGACGACCCTCGCGGTCGAAGGCGG
>MEMN01000060.1 GCA_001767945.1 Alphaproteobacteria bacterium RIFCSPHIGHO2_12_FULL_66_14
TTTATTGGCTCTTCGGCGTGCGGAGAGCCTTATTTCTTGTCGTCGAGTTGGGCCAAAACCGCAAAGTTGGGCCAACCGCAGGCTGAACGGCTTTAGAGCTTGAAGGCCTTGGCATAGGTCAGGACGTCCTGGGCCACTTCCCCGATGCGCTTGTTCTGGTCCATGGCGAGCTTGCGCAGCAGCCGGTAGGCCGCCTCCTCGCCGATCCCCTTCTGCTCCATCAGCAGGCCCTTGGCCCGGTCGACCGTCTTGCGTTCGACGAGCGACAGGCGTGCGCGATCGAGTTCCTCGCGCATGGAATGGTACCGATTGAAGTGGGCGACCGCGACGTCGACGACCGATTGCACACGGTCCTGCGCCAGGCCCTTCACGACATAGGCGGAGACGCCCGCCTCCATGGCGGCGGCAATCGTCGCCGGGTCCGAACGGTCGGCGAACAGCGCGATCGGCCGCGGCTGCTTTTCGGTGGTGCGCCGCAGGTCTTCGATGGCGTCGCGACTGGGACTGTCGATGCTGACGACAATGACGTCAGGCTTCAGCGCGCCGACGCGCGCCAACAGATCGTAGGTGCCCTCCAGGCGCTCGAGCAGCACGTACCCTGCATCCCGCAGCCCCGACTCGACGATTTCGGCGCGGGTGGGATTGTCGTCGATCAGAAGGACGGACAGGGCTTTGGTCACAGGGGCCAGTGGGAGACGATTGCGTCCCTAAGGGCGCAACTTCCATGCCATCGCCCTCAAGGCGTTGAATCGACGAGCTTTCCGTCTTCCCACAAACCCGCGCGTGCGCGGCCGTCGGCACCTGCGACCTGACCGTAGCCCTGCCGCCGGCCATTACGGAAGCCGCCCTCGTAGCGCTCGCGGTCGCCGACCACTTCGACACCCGGCCCGTCCAGCCTGTCGGCCTGGAATTCGCCGGACTGCACGACATTGGGCTCACTCAGCGTCCGGCGAACGCCCAAGCCTTCCAGGCGTCCCGCGACGAAATTACCTTCGATACGTTCGATGCCCGGCCTTTCGCGAACGCCCAGTCCGGTCGACTGGCCGTCCCGCCACTGGCCGGCATAGCGCGTGTCGTCGCCCAGCCTCACGATCCCAAGACCGTTCAGGCGATCGGCGTCCCAGTCGCCGGCCTGACGCTCGCCGTTCGCGAGATCGGCGACACCGAGGCCCTGACGCTTGCCGGCTGCCACCTGGCCGACATAGCTCGCGCCATCGTCGTACGACAGCCGCTCGGCGTTCTCGAGATCGGGGCGCGCCGCGCGGGCAGCCACGATGCGCGCCTCGCCGGCCATCGAGAGGGCCGCCTTGGAGGCTTCATCGGCGCGAACGAGCACGGCACGGGCGTCGCTCGCCGCGCGCTGGGCCTGCTCGATCAGGGCTTGCTGTGCCGGCGGAGCCGGCGCGGCGGGTGGCGCCTGCGGCGCGACAGGCGGTGTTGCCGAGGAACCGGCCGGCGGTGCGGACGGCGAAGACGGCGATGGCGATACCGGTGGCGATGCCGGCAACTGCCCCACTTCCGGAGTCGGCGGCGTTTCCGCGGCAGGACGATCCGGCGGCGAGGCGCCGGCCAGCAGGTCGCGAATTTCCGGCTGGAACCGCCAGAGCGCAGCGGTCACCACGGCAATCAGCACGACGACGATCCACACGCCGGCTCTCGATCGTGCCGGGCCAGACGATGGTGCCACCGAAGCGGGCTCGAGAGCTTCGCGACTGACGCCGCCCAACCGCGGCGCGACGACTGCCCCCGGCAGACGCTGGGTCGGCGTATCGTCGACCTGCGGCAAGGCCTCGCCGAACAGCAAACTCCAGTCGGCAATGGTCTGCGGTCTGTCGTCCGGCGCGAAGGCCAATCCACTGTCGATCGCCGCAAGCAACGTCTGATCGAAGCGGTCGGCCTGCGTCGCCGCCAGCGGTCGATAAGAATCCACCCCGACACGGCTCGCCGCTTCGGGCGGCGGACTGCCGGCGACGGCGTGATGCAGGACCGCCGCCGCGGAATAGATGTCGGTCCACGGCCCCTGCTTGCCGTCGAGGGCATACTGCTCGATCGGCGCGTATTGCGGCGTCAGAATGCTGGTGAGCGTACGCGTGCGCCCGCCCATCGCCTGGCGCGCCGCGCCGAAGTCGATGAGGACGGGCACGCCATCGTGCCGGACGATGATGTTCGACGGCTTGATGTCGCGATGAAGAAAGCCCTGGGCGTGAACCGCGCGCAGTCCGCTCAGCAGTCCCTCGGCGAGACGTCGCACCTCGTCGGGCTGCAGGCGGCGGTTCGGCGCGCGCAGGAGCTGCGCCACGCTACGTCCGTCTTCGAATTCCATGACCGTGTAGGCGGTACCATTGGCTTCGAAGTAGCGCAGCACGGGAACGATGTGGGCGTGGCGGAACCGCGCCAGGGCGCGCGCCTCGTCGAGAAAGCGATCGCGGCCCCAGATGAAATCATCACCGAACCTCGAGCCGCGCGGCGCGACCTCGCCGTCGGGCCGGCGCATGGCGAACTCGACGGGAAAGTACTCCTTGATGGCGACGAACTTGGCGAGCTGGGTGTCGAAGGCACGGTACGTGATGCCGAACCCGCCATGCCCGATGATCGCATCGAGTCGGTAGTCGCCGAGCCGCGTACCGAGCGGCAGGGCCTGATCGTTTTCGGATGATGTGGGCACGCGCAACCTGTCGCCCTAATTGCGCGTTCCCGGGCGGGCGCACAAGCGCCCCAGATATCAGCGCGTGCCGGCAGCCACGGGCGCAGGCACCCGGCTGGAGGTCATGTCGCGGATGTCGGGTACCAGTTGCATGACGATGATCACCGCGCAAAGACCAATGGCGGTCAGCATTGTTGCGGGTCGTGTCTTCAAAAGAGGTGTCGGCGCGTGTGTCCGGCGGTCGTCCGACATGGCGAACCACTCCAAAATTGCTTCATCAAAAAATACGGCCGAGCAGCCCGAAATATTGGGCCAAACCGAGGCAGAAGATATCGCACAGCCTTCGTATATTCAAGAAAAATGTCTCAATCACAATGAGTTAACGTCCAATCTGACAGTTTCACTCGAATACACAACGGGTCGCGGTATGGTGCTGAACTGGCCACTTCTTATAGGCGTCATAGGCGGCAACATCGGCCGCGATATTGACGTCGAGGCAGAGTAGGATCGTCTTTCACGCATTGGGAAAGAGCCCGCAATGAAGCCCGCGACCCTCTATGACAACACTCGCACCCTGGTGCTGACCGGCGCCAGCCGCGGCATTGGGCATGCGACCGTGAAGAAATTCAGCGCCGGCGGCTGGCGGGTGATTACGGTTTCACGCCAACCCTTCAGCGCGCTTTGCCCATGGCCGGGCGGGGACAAGAATCACGTGCAGATCGATCTTGCGAAGCCGGCCGATGTCGATCGTGGCATCGACGACATCCGCGAGCGCCTGGGCGGCGGACGGCTCGATGCCCTGGTCAACAATGCCGCGATCTCGCCGAAGGATGAAACCGGGGGCCGGTTGGGCGCCATCGACACGCCATTCGATCTCTGGCAGCGGGTGTTCAACGTCAATTTCTTCGCGCCTGTCGCGCTGGCGCGCGGCTTGATGACGGAACTGGCCGAGGCGCGCGGCTGTGTCGTCAATGTCACGTCGATCGCCGGTAGTCGCGTCCATCCTTTCGCCGGTTCGGCCTACGCCACGTCGAAGGCGGCGCTGGCCGCGCTGACCCGCGAGATGGCGCACGATTTCGGGCCGCGCGGCATTCGCGTGAACGCGATCGCGCCGGGTGAGATCGACACTGCAATTCTGTCGCCGGGTACCGAGCAGATCGTCGAAGAACAAATTCCGATGCGCCGCCTCGGTACGCCGGATGAAGTGGCCGACGTGATCCACTTCCTCTGCGAAAAGGGCGCAAGCTACGTTTCCGGCGCCGAGATCCAGATCAACGGCGGCCAACACGTCTAAAGAGGGCCTGTTTAGGAGTTCGCGATGGATACCACGATCACCAGCTTCAAGGGCGAGACCGGCCGCGACGCACGCCGCCGCATCCGCGCCGGCAGCCACCACCTGCCGACCTCGGGCATGGCGCCGGGTTACGTGCAGGGCAACCTCGCCATCCTGCCCAGGGAATTCGCCGCCGACTTCGCCCGCTTCTGCCAGCTCAACCCCAAGCCCTGTCCACTGCTCGCCTCCTCGGAACCGGGCGACCCGCGCCTGCCGGCGCTCGGCGAGGATCTCGACATCCGCACCGATATTCCGCTCTACCGCGTCTGGAAAAACGGTGAACTGGTCGAGGAAGCAACCGACCTCGAGAAGGTTTGGCGCGACGATCTGGTGTCCTTCGTGCTGGGCTGCTCGTTCTCCTTCGAGGAGGCGCTGATCGAGAATGGCCTCGAGCTGCGCCACCAGACCTGCAACAGCAACGTGCCGATGTACCGAACCAACATAGAGTGCAAGCCGTCGGGCCCGTTCCACGGGCCGATGGTCGTCTCAATGCGTCCGTTCAAGCCCGCCGACGCCATCCGCGCGGTGCAGGTGACGACGCGCTTCCCGTCGGTGCACGGCGCGCCGGTACACCTCGGCAAGCCCGAGCTGATCGGCATCAAGGACATCGCCAAGCCCGACTATGGCGATGCGGTCCCGGTGCGCGACGACGAGTTCCCGGTGTTCTGGGCTTGCGGCGTCACCCCGCAATCGGTGGTGGCGACGGTGAAGCCTGCGTTCTGCATCACCCACGCGCCGGGCTACATGCTGGTGACGGACCTGCTGAACTCGCAGCTCGCCGTTCTCTGACGATGGCGCGGCTGGAGTTCGACGGCCACGCAAAGGGCGCGGTGGAGAAGGTCGCCGTCGACATCAAGGATCTGGTGATTGCCGGCTGGACCGGCCGCGACGTGGCGGCGCTCAACCATCATATCGAAGAATTGAAGGCAATCGGCGTGGAACCGCCGTCGCGGGTGCCGATCTACTACCGCGCCACAGCACAGATGCTGACCCAGGCCGGCAGCATTCAGGTGTTGGGCGACGATACCTCCGGCGAAGTCGAGCCCGTGCTGGTCGCCGCGGCCGACCGCCTCTGGGTCACAGTTGGCGCCGACCACACCGACCGCAAGGTCGAAAGCTACGGCATCGCCGTTTCCAAGCAGATGTGCGCCAAGCCGATCGGCCGAGTCGCCTGGCGGTTCGAGGAAGTCGAGCCGCACTGGGACAAGCTCCTGCTGCGCAGCTTCATCCGGGAAGGCGGTAAGCGGGTGCTCTACCAGGAAGGGCCGCTGGCCAAGATCCGCGACCCGCGCGACCTGATCCTAGGCTGGCAGAACGACAAGCGCCTGCCCATGGGGACCGTCATGTTCTGCGGCACCATGCCCGCCATCGGCGCGATCCGGCCCTCACCGCGCTTCGAGATGGAGCTCGACGATCCGGTGCTCGGCCGCAAGATCTCCCACGCCTACGAAATCCAGCCCCTCCCTGTCGTCACCTGACCCGGCGACGAAGCCGACGATCGCCGACACCACGGCCTTGTCGGCCAGCAGACGGTTGTGGCCGAGCCCGTGCGTCACCATCAGCTCCGCCGTCGACAAGGCATGCGCCGCGCGCGCGGCTTCCACGACCGGAACCCGGCGGTCGTTCTGATCGTGGATCAGCAGCACGGGCAGATCGACCTTGCCGACGATGTGCCGAACGTCGAAATCGTCGGCCGGCCGGCCGACATGCTTCTCGACCGACGCGATGAAGGCCGCCGTGCCGCGCCGCGACAGGCCGACCGCGCCGGCAAAGCGCAGCAGTTCACGCTTGAGCGCGGAAGGGGCCGCGACCAGAACGACCCGCGTCGCGCCGCCTTTGCGGGCAATCGAGAACAGGCTCATCGCACCGCCCATCGAATGGCCGACCACGGCATGCACGGGATCGAGACGCTCCAGCGTCCGCTCGATCGCCGCAACGAAATTCACGGCTGTCAGTTCGTGGCCCACCGACTCGCCGTGAGCCGGAATGTCGAGCGCGACAGCCGCGAACCCGCGCGCCAGCATCGCGCCGATCACCGCCCCGAACTGCGCGCGATTGCCCTCGAAGCCATGAACCAGCAGGACGCGGGGACCCTCTCCCCAACGCCAGGCGACGAGGCCGTCGCCGAGGTCGAGGCGCTCGTCGGCCACCGGCAAGTCGAGCAGCGGCGGCGGCCGGACATGGCGGCGCGGCTTCAGCATCAGCCGGCGGAAAAACGGAGCGACCAGCTCGGGCACCACATGGCTGGCCGCGGCCAAGGCTGAGATCGACAGCGGAACGGTGGGCATAGCAAGCTCCTGAATAGGTGCATTTGCACTTATTTGAGCACGCGCGACCTTTTCCACAAACGAGCTTGTGTATCGCTTTCCGTGACTTTTCTTCATGCGCGCATGGCTTCCCTGCAGGGCGGGCCTTGCATCGGCGACGGTGGTAAACGTACGTTCAGCCCGCTGGACGCCCCGGGAGAGGATACCGAGACGATGGTCAAAGGCGCTTACGACGGCATCACCGTCCTCGATTTCACGCAGGGCATCGCGGGGCCTCATGCTTCGATGTTGCTCGCCCTGCATGGCGCCGATGTCATCAAGATCGAGCCGCCGGAGGGCGACTGGGGCCGGGCGCTCGGTGAACTGAAGGGCGATCACTGCGCCCATTCCGTCGCCTTCAATCGCGGCAAGCGCAGCATTGCCCTCGACCTCAAGTCGACTGACGGCATCGCCGTGGTGAAGAAGCTCGCGGCCAAGGCCCAGGTCGTGATGGAGAGTTTCCGCCCCGGCGTCATCCAGCGCCTGGGTTTCGGCTACGAGGACGTCAAGAAGGCCAATCCGAACGTCATCTATTGCTCGGTCTCCGGCTTCGGCCAGACTGGCCCTTACAGCAAGCGGCCCACGGTCGACGGCCTCATCCAGGCCTTCAGCGGCATGATGGTGATGAACAGGATGCCCGACGGCACGCCGTGGCGTCAGGGCATGATCGCCGTCGACGTGACGACCGGCCTCTATACGTTCCAAGCGCTCAGCGCCGCCCTCATGCGCCAGTTCCGCTACAACGAGGGCTGCTTCATCGATTCGAGCCTGATGCGTTCGGCCGCCGCCTTCCAGGGCGCCAAGCTGATGGAATGGATATTCTCCAAGGGTGCGCCGCCGGTCCTCTACATGCCGGCCGGCAGCTACAAGACGAAGAACGGCTACATCATGGTGAGCGCCATGCGGCCCCACCATTTCCGCCTGCTGTTCGAACTGATCGGCCGCCAGGACATCGCCGACGATCCCGACCTGCAGGGCCACAACGATCGCATCAAGAACGCACCCAGGATCATCAAGGCGCTGAACGAGACGATGCCGACCAGGACCACCGAGGAATGGATCGCCATCCTGCAGCCCAAGGACGTGTTCTGCGAAAGGGTGAACAACTACACCGACTACCTCGACCATCCCCATGTGAAGGAGTCGGGTGCCGTCGACTGGATCGAGCAGGACGGCTTCGGCCGCATGCCGGTCGCCAACATCCCTGGCCTGCCGCCCGCCTCGACGCACGAACCGCAGCAACACGCGCCACATATCGGCGAGGATGGGCCCGACATCCTGCGCGAGCTCGGCTATGCCGTGGGCGAAGTCGAGGCCATGTTCTCGCGCGGCGGCGTGCGGGGCCCCTCACCGACGGTGAAGGCGGCGGAGTAGCCGCCCTCGCGGATGCCCATCATCATTGGCCCAACTTTTCAAAGTTGGCCCAAACTCGCCGACAGATATTTGGCTTTTTAGCCGCCTAAAAGCCAACAAATACGGGCTTTTGCCCGGCTCACGGGGCCCACCTGAAACGTGCGCGTGTTGGGCCCGAATGTGTGCCCGGATCTCTGCCCGAGCTTGCGCGCGA
>MEMN01000061.1:0-147 GCA_001767945.1 Alphaproteobacteria bacterium RIFCSPHIGHO2_12_FULL_66_14
CGCGGCCGGCTCGTGGGCGAGCGTCCGGCCGAGATGGGTGAACGCGGCGCCATCGGCGCCCTCATGTCGGGTCAGCTCGCATGACCGCGCTCGCGATCGCCATGCCCGACCGCCGCCGGCTGATGGCGCTGTCCATCCCCTTTGCTG
>MEMN01000061.1:161-6425 GCA_001767945.1 Alphaproteobacteria bacterium RIFCSPHIGHO2_12_FULL_66_14
ATGGCGGTCGGCCTGTTGCTGATCGCGATCAGCGGCAAGTCGGTGCCCGACGCCATCGAAGCCTTCCTCGACGGCGCCTTCGGTACGGCCTTCGCCGTCGGCGCCTCGATCAACCGGGCCGTGTCGCTCTCGCTGATTGGCCTCGGCTTCATTCTGGCCGCGCGCGCCAACCTCACCAACGTGGGCGGCGAGGGCCAGATCGCCGTCGGCGGCATCGCGGCCACGGCGCTGGCACTCTGGCAACCCGTCGCCGACCTGCCGCTGGGGCTGGCGGTGATCCTGCCGCTGCTGGCCGGCACCCTGGCCGGCGCGGTCTGGGGCGGCATCGCCGGCGTCATGAAAGTGCGCTTCGGCACCAACGAGGTGATCTCCACGCTGCTGCTGGGCTTCGTCGCCCTGCTGATGGTCTATTGGTGCGTGCAGTCGACGGCGCTTTTGCGCCAGCCGCAGACTTCGTCCTCGACCCTGCCGGAATCGCTGCCGATCCCCGACCCGACCAAGTTGCCCGGTCTTACCGGCGATCCCGAATCGCCGCTGCACCTCGGCCTCGTCCTCTGCCTGCTGCTGGCGCTGGCGACGGCCATCGTGCTGCAGCGCTCGACTTTCGGCCTGCGCCTGCGCGCCATCGGTCTCAACGAACTGGCGGCGCGCCGTGCCGGCATGCCCGGCAGCCTCCTGCTGGTCGTGGCACTCGGCATCGCCGGCGGCTTCGGCGGGCTCACCGGCGCCATCATGCTGCAGGGCGAGCAGTTCTATCTCAAGGCGGGCTTCTCGTCGGGCTACGGCTTCGACGGCCTGGTCGTCGGGCTGCTGTCGCGCGGTTCCACGCTGGGTGTTCTGGCCGGCGCACTGTTCTTCGGCTTCCTGCGTTCCGGCGGCATCTCCATGGAGATCATGGCGGGCGTGCCGTCGGCCCTCACGCTCGTCATCCAGGGCCTGATCGTGATCGCCGTCGCCGGTTCGGTGATCCTGGTCGAGAAGCTCGAAGGAGGGCAGCGCTGATGGAAGAGACGCTCGCCATCTTCGTCGCCTCGACGCTCCGTCTCGCCATGCCGCTGATGCTGGCGGCCAGTGGCGAGCTTGTGTCGGAGCGTGCCGGCGTTCTCAACCTCAGCCTCGAAGGCATGATGCTGACGGCCGCCTTCTTCGGCGCGCTGGGCTCCTGGGCGACCGGTAATCCCTTCCTCGGCGTCGGCTGCGCGGTGCTGGCCGCGGTCGCGCTCTCGGCCGTCCAGGCCTGGCTCAGTGTCAACCTGCGCGCCAACCAGCTCGTGGTCGGCATCGGCTTCAATATCCTTGCACTCGGCGCGACCACGCTCCTCTACCGCATCATTTTCGGCGGCCTGTCGCGCGAGGAGATCCCCGGCCTGCCCAAGCTTTCCGTGCCCGGCCTCAGCGACCTGCCGTTTGCCGGCACGGCGTTCTTCCAGCAGTCGGTCATCGTCTATTTCGGCTTCGGCCTCATCCTGCTGATTTGGTGGATGCTGAACCAGACCTCGTTCGGCCTCGCCGTGCGTGCCGTCGGTGACGAGCCGCGCAGCGCCGACAAGGCCGGCATTCCCGTGGCGCGCACGCGTTGGCTCGCCGTGCTGATCACCGGCGCCATGGCGGGCATGGCCGGCGCCTTCATCTCGATTGCCGACATCCACACCTTCACCGAGAACATGACCAACGGTGCGGGCTACCTCGCGCTGGCCGCCGTGATCTTCGGCGGCTGGAACGTCGGCCGCACCATCGCCGCCTGCCTGCTGTTCGGTGCGGCCACGGCGCTGCAGTTCCAGCTCCCGGCCATGGGCATCAACGTGCCGACCGCCTTCCTGCTGATGCTGCCCTACCTTCTGGCGCTGCTGGCGGTGGCGGGCGTGGTCGGCCGCCTCGATCCGCCGACGGCGCTGACGCTGCCGTTCCAGCGCGGCAAGTAGTAAGACCAACCCATGCCCGTGATCGCCGCCCAGCCCTACGAGTACAGTTTTCCGACCGGCAAGCTCGCCCTGGTCGTGATCGACATGCAGCGCGACTTCGTGGAGGAGGGCGGCTTCGGTTCGGTCCTTGGCAACGACGTGCGCCCGCTCGCCGCCATCGTACCCACCGTGCGCCGTCTGCTCGACGGCTTCCGCGCCGCCAAGCTCCCCATCATCCACACGCGCGAGGGTCACCGGCCCGATCTCACCGACTGTCCGCCAAGCAAGATCGCGCGTGGCAAGGGCGCGCTCGGCATCGGCGACAAGGGGCCGATGGGCCGTATCCTGATCGACGGCGAACCGGGCAACGATCTCGTGCCCGCGCTGGCGGCCCTTCCGGGCGAGACGGTGATCGTGAAGCCGGGCAAGGGCGCGTTCTATGCGACGCGGCTCGGCCACCTGCTGGAGATGCAGGGCATCGGTCATCTGGTGTTCGCCGGCGTCACCACGGAAGTCTGCGTCCAGACCACGATGCGCGAGGCCAACGACCGCGGCTACGAATGCCTGCTGGCCGAGGATGCCACCGAAAGCTACTTCCCCGACTTCAAGGCGGCCACGCTCGCGATGATCCGGGCGCAAGGCGGCATCGTCGGCTGGACCGCGCCGACCGACACGATCGTCAAAGCCTTGCGGTGACCGTCACCGACTTCGGCGCTTTCGTTCCCGAGCCGCGGACGCATCTCGCACCGGCAGGGTCGGGAGCGCTCGACGGCCTCACCTTCGTCGTAAAGGACCTGATCGATATCGCCGGCACGATCACCGGCGGCGGCAATCCCGACTGGCACGGCCAACAGCAGCCGGCTGAAACCTCGGCCGTCGTCGTAGAACGCTTCCTGCAGGCCGGCGCCGCGATGGTCGGCAAGACCGTGACCGACGAACTCGCCTTCAGCCTCGAAGGCGAGAACGAACATTACGGCACACCGGTCAATCCGCACTGTCCCGACCGCCTGCCCGGCGGCTCGTCGAGCGGCTCGGCGGTCGCCGTTGCAGCGGGCCTGGCCGATCTCGGCCTCGGCACAGATACCGGCGGCTCGGTGCGCGTGCCGGCGAGCTTCTGCGGCCTCTACGGCTGGCGCCCGACTCACGGCCGCATGCCGATGACGGGCGTCATTCCCTTCGCGCCGAGCTTCGATACGGTCGGCTTGTTTGCCCGTAACGCCGCGCATCTGCTGGCCGGCGGTCTCGCGCTCCTGCAAGCCGCGCCGGCAGATAGGCCACGCCCGCGCATGTTGCTGGCGGCCGATGCCTTTGCGCTGGCAGACCCCGAAGCGCAAGCGCCATTGCGCGAGGCGGCCGCGCGCCTCGGCATCGCGGAGGAGATCGAGATCTATGCCGGTCGCGCCGCCGAGTTCCTCGAAGCCTACACCACCCTGCAGGGTCTCGACGTCATGCGCGCGCTGGGCGTCTTCCTCGAGTCGAACCCACGCTTCGGCGCCACCATCGCGCCCCGCTTCGAGGGCGCTCGCGCGCTCGACCCCGCGGTCGAACCGCAGTGGCGGGCGTGGCGAAGGGAGCTTGCCGCCCGGATGCGTGCGCTGCTGCCGCCGGGAACCTTGCTGCTGTTGCCCACGACCCCAGGCATCGCGCCGTTGCGTTTCCTGCGCGATGCCCATGCCGAGCGCTTCTATCAGGCCGCCCTCACGCTTTGTTCGGTGGCGGGCCTCGCCGGCCTTGCCGTGGTTACGCTGCCGGTCGCCACGCTCGACGGCTGCCCGCTCGGTCTCAGCGTGCTGGCAGGTCCTGGCGAGGACGCGGCGCTGCTCGCCTTCGTGACGTCGATCGCCGCCGCGTTTCCCGCTTAGCGCCGGGCTGCCTTTTCGCGGACTCGATCTTCCAGTTCGGCGACTTCCGGGGTCAGGGTGTCGCCGAAGTCGGCCGCCTCGAAGACCGGACGGATTTCGATCTCGCTGGGGCCGAGCATCGGATTCGGGCAGCGCTTCACCCATTCGACAGCCTCGGCCATGTCCTTGACCTGCCACAGCCAGAAGCCGGCGACCAGTTCGCTGGTCGCGGCGAAGGGGCCGTCGATGACGGTGCGGCTGGCGCCGTCGAAAGCCACGCGCTTGCCCTTCGCCGAGGGATGCAGGCCCTCGCCGGCCTGCATGATGCCGGCGTTGACCAGCTCTTCGTTGTACTTGCCCATGGCCTCGAGCAGTTCGGTCGAGGGCATGGTGCCCGCTTCGCTGTCTTTCGTCGCTTTCACCAGAACCATGACGCGCATGTCTCGTCTCCTCTGATCCAGTTGATCGAAAGCCGCTCTAGTCGTGAACGCCGCAGCCACAGCTCGACGGGTGATAGCGGCCGATTGGCTCGACCATGCCGCCCTTGCCGTACATGTCGTGCGGCCGCACCCAGTCGGCGAGCGAATGATGGGGCCCGGTCTCGTTGCGGCCCTTGGGCATCATGTCGAGGATGCCGTAGGCGCCGAGGAAGGCTTCGCCGCCGCGGCCGAAGCTCGAGAAGGTGTGGAAGATCTGCCCGTCCTCGTCCTTGTAGAAGACGCTGTTGCCGGAAAGATCGGCCATGCCGGCCTCGGTCTGGCGGAAATTGTAGAAGGCGCTCTTGGTCGCGAGCTGCTCGGGCGTGAAGGAGACGTTGAAGTCGTAGTTGAAGCTGCTGTCGAAGGACGACACGAAGGGGAATTTCCAGCCCATGCGCCGCCGCACCACCTCGATCTCGCCGATCGGCGCGCGGGCCACCGCCGTGTAGGTGACGTCATGGTTCTGCAGGTGGACCAGGACACCCTCGATGTGGTCGACCTCGAAGAAACACCCGACGCAGTGATGCGTCTGGCCCGGCCCCATCATGAAATGTTTTATGAAGAGCTGGCTGCGGCCCTGGAACAGCTCGGCGAGCGTCACCTTGCCCTCCGGTCCGTCGAACATGTACGCCTTCTCGACCTTGACCCAGGGGAGCTGGCGCCGCTCGGCGCTCAAGGTGTCGCGCGCCCGGGTCAGCGCCTTCTCTTTTTCGAGCAGGGCAGTGCGGGCTCGGAGCCAGTCCTCACGGGAGGCGATCTGATGCTGCATGGTTTGCCTCGTCGGTAATAGTTAACTATAAGGTTAACTATTACCGGGCCGGCTGGACGTCAAGGCTGATTTTGGGACACCGTTCACCCACGCGGCCACACCGGCGGGCGCTTGGCCAGGAACGCCTCGACGCCTTCGGCGAAGTCCGGTGTGCCGGCCAGTTCCACCACCGTTTCGAGCTCGAACGCCATGCCGTCCTCGAAGGCGAGGCCGCCGCCCAAGGTCACGGTGCGGCGGATGGCGGCCAGTGCCGCGGGCGACTTCGCCGCCAACTCCTCGCCATAGGACTGCACGCGCGCGCGCAATTCTTCCGGCGCCACCAGCTCGTCGACCAGTCCCCAGACGCGCGCTTCCTCGGCGGCAACCATGCGGCCCTCGTAGAGATAGCGGATGGCGCGCGGCCGGCCGATCAAGTGGGCCAGCGCCTGGGTCGTGGCGATCGGCGGGATGAAGCCGATGCGGATCTCGGGCTGGCCGAGCTTGGCGTTGGCGGCGGCAAAGCGCAGGTCGCAATGCAGGGTCATCTCGAGGCCACCGCCGACCGCCGTGCCGTTGATGGCGGCCAGCAGGGGCTTTGGTGAGCCGCGCAGCAGCCGCACGATCTGATGGCACCGCGTCGCCCAGGCGCGCATGCCGTCGGGCGTCATGCCCTTGAAGACATTGAGATCGGCGCCGGCGCTCAGATAGCCTTCGACCGCGCTCGCCAGCACCAGCACCCGCACCTCGGGATCGGCGAGCATCGAGGCAATGCCATCGTGGGTCTCGTCGACCATCTCGCGCGTGAAAGCGTTGACCGGCGGTCGGTTGAATTCCAGCCAGCCGACGTGTCGGACGGTCGAGAGACGGACGAAGGACGGGGGGTGCGACATTCCCCCATTATCCACGGCAAACGAAGCCCCGTCAGCCGTGTGACGTCAGCCGCGCGCGCGGGTCCTTGCCGCCCTGCGCGCCGACGCCGACCGCCCAGCTTGCCGCCCTTGCGGGACGAGGCATGGCTCTCGGGCCTGCCGTGGCCGGAGCCGCTCTTCTTGCCGCCGCCGCTCTCCTTGTTGACGGTGGCCCAGGCACGGCGCTCCGCCTCCTCATGGGCAACGCCGCGCTTCTCGTAGCCCTGGGCGATGTGGTCGGCCTTGCGATCCTGCTTGTCGGTGTACTCGGATTTGTCACCGCGTGGCATGACGTCCTCCCGGCGGGATTTTCAGCTCGTGCTCATCGCCGGCACGGTGAGCAGCATCGCGCGGGTCATCTGGTTGACGACGTCGGGGCACATGCGG
>MEMN01000061.1:6465-7841 GCA_001767945.1 Alphaproteobacteria bacterium RIFCSPHIGHO2_12_FULL_66_14
CGACGTAGCCGTCGCTGTCGCAGAACTTGAAGGCGGCCGAGGCGACATTGATCGTCGCCGGCGCGGCTACTTCGGCATCGAACTGCTTCGACCGGCGGCGCGCCATCTCGCCGGCAGCCTGGCGGAGGCTGGCGATGAACTGGACGAATTCGTTGAAATCGGCGGAACAGGTCGTCAACCGCTGATCCTCGTCGACGAAGATCATCATGCAGCTCGCGCCGTCGGAGCTGATACCGAGTTGGAAGTTGGTGAGTGTACCGTCCATGGGAACCTCCGATACGACAACGGACCTGCCGCGACTTCGTTCCGCCGCCGCGCCCGCAACCTTCCGGGCGGGCAGGCGTTTCGCCGCAAGAACTCGTCCGGGCAAGGGTGGACCATGGCAATGGCACGCAGAACGGCCGTGCGGCCGAAGCCACCGAAGGCAAGGACCGGGAGCAATCCGCAGGGTGTCCTCGATCTCCTGACGGCCGATCATGCCGAGGTCGAGGGCATGTTCCGCCAATACGAGCGCGACCGGCGGCATGCCCAGCGCCTCGAAAAGGGCAAACTGGCGCTCAGGATCTGTCACGCCCTGACCGTCGACGCGAAGATCGAGCAGGAGGAGCAATTCTTCGCCCGCTTTTCCAACCGCGTGCGGCAGGAACATGTCCGCCGCGCGCATCGACCCGACATCCGTTGAGTCATTGGTGGAGGTGACCATGAACGACCGCGACGAAGCGATCCGAGGCAAGCTTATCGACCGATTGACGGCCGTCGGCGTCGATGCCCGAAATCTCAAGGTCGAGGTGGACGGCGGCCAGGTCGCCGTTCAGGGCGCCGTCCCGTCGGAAGACGAACGCCGTCGCGCAGTGGACGCGTTGATCGGCGTTCACACGCTGGAAATTTCCGTGCGGCCCGCAGATCCCGCCTAGAGTCACGGCGATGACATGAGCGCGACGGCACGCCTGCCGGGACCTGCGCCAGGACCCGCGAAGGAGCGGCGGGTGTCAAATCCGCGACGTATGCCGGCCGCGCTTGCGGCGGCCCCGCACATCGCGTGGGGTCGTGTCCACTTCCGGCGGCGGCGCGGATTTCTCGGGCCCGGCTAGAGCGGCTGCTTTTTCCTGCGCGCGACGATGGCCTTCGATGGTGAGCTGCAGGCCGGAGGGCCCATCCCGCACCAGGCCCAGCAGTTCGAGGCGCATCCGGTGGCTGGACGTGACCAGAGGCCGCCGGCCGCTGGCGAGGGCCTGCAGGAGCAGGAGTTCGTGCGGTGATAGGAGTGTCGGATTGATCGGCATGATGGCGGGAAAACGCGCCACACCCGGGCTCGTTGCGGCGGTGATGTCGTCGCGCCTATCGGGCTGGGGAAAACGTGCACCTTGGTTGATGAG
>MEMN01000061.1:7856-8573 GCA_001767945.1 Alphaproteobacteria bacterium RIFCSPHIGHO2_12_FULL_66_14
CTGCGACAGGTGGGCGAAATACTTGGCTCGGTCTGGGTCATCGGCAGCATCGTCATATTCGTCGGCATCGTGGCGTGGGCGTGGTCGGCCAGGAACCGCCGGCGCTTCGAGCAGGACGCCCGCATTCCCTTCAAGGAAAAGGACTGACGGTGCAGCGTCACGCAGCCGTGGCGAGATCCGCCGGCACGGACCGGATCAGGTGGTCGAACGCCGACAGCGCGGCCTTGGCACCCTCGCCCATGGCGATGACGATCTGCTTGTAGGGCACCGTCGTTGCGTCGCCGGCGGCGAAGATGCCGGGCGCCGAGGTGGCGCCGCGCGCATCGACCTCGATCTCGCCCCTGGGGCTCAAGGCGATCGCGCCCTTCAGCCATTCGGTGTTGGGCACCAGGCCGATCTGCACGAAGATGCCCTCGAGCGCGATGGTCTTCTGCGCGCCTGACATGCGGTCCTTGTAGGCCAGGCCGGTCACCCTGGCGCCGTCGCCGTGCACCTCCGTCGTCTGGGCCGAGACGATGATCGTTGCGTTGGGCAGCGACCTGAGCTTGGCTTGCAGCACCGCGTCGGCACGGAGCTGGCCGTCGAACTCGATCAGGGTGACGTGCGCCACGATTCCCGCGAGATCGATCGCGGCCTCGACGCCGGAGTTGCCGCCGCCGATCACCGCCACGCGCTTGCCCTTGAACAGCGGGCCGTCGCAGTGCGGGCAGTAGGCCA
>MEMN01000062.1:0-6493 GCA_001767945.1 Alphaproteobacteria bacterium RIFCSPHIGHO2_12_FULL_66_14
GCGGCCGCAGAGTTCTCGCAGGTAGAGCGATTGGCCGAGCCAGCCCCTTGTCTCGCCGACCAGCACCAGCGCAAGGCCCGCCGTGCGCAGCCGCGATCCGACGGCCTTGGCGATATCCTCGATCACACCGACCGCGCCGATGGTGGGTGTCGGCAGGATCGGTCGGCCCTCGGTCTCGTTGTAGAGCGAGACGTTGCCGGACACGACGGGGAAGTCGAGCGCCTTGCAGGCCTCTGCCATGCCCATGATGGCGCCGGCGAACTGGCCCATGATCTCGGGCTTCTGCGGGTTGCCAAAATTCATGTTGTCGGTGACGGCGAGCGGCCTGGCGCCGGTGGCCGTGATGTTGCGCCACGCCTCGGCCACGGCCTGGCGGCCGCCGGTCTCGGGGTGGGCCTGGACATAGCGTGGCGTGCAGTCCGAGGTCATGGCGAGGCCCTTGTGGCCACCCGGAACACGCACCAGCGCGGCATCGCCGTCCTGCGGCCGGATCGCGGTGTTGCCCATGATGAGATGATCGTACTGGTGCCAGATCCACGCCTTGCTGGCGAGATCGGGGCAGCCCATCAGGGTGAGCAGCGAGGCCTTGTAGTCCTTGGGTGCCGGCACCTTGGTCGCATCGAGCACCGGCGGCAGCGGCGTCAGCGTCCACGGCCGTTCGTACATCGGCGCTTCGGTGACCAGCGGCGGGATCGGAATGTTGCCCACGATGTCGCCGTGCCAGCTGAGCACCATGCGCTCGGTGTCGGTGAGATGGCCGATCACCGCGAAATCGAGCTCCCACTTCTCGAAGATCCGGCGCGCCAGTTCCTCGCGGCCGGGCTTCAGCACGATCAGCATGCGCTCCTGGCTCTCCGACAGCATGAGCTCGTAGGGATTCATGCCAGTCTCGCGCATCGGCACCTTGTCGAGTTCGACGATCACGCCGAGCCCGCCCTTGGCCGCCATCTCGAACGAGGAGGAGGTGAGGCCCGCCGCTCCCATGTCCTGGATGGCCACGATCGCGTCGGTCGCCATCAGTTCCAGGCAGGCTTCCAGCAGCAGCTTCTCGACGAAGGGGTCGCCAACCTGCACGGTCGGGCGCTTCTCCTCGCTGTCCTCGCTGAACTCGGTCGAGGCCATGGTGGCGCCGTGGATGCCGTCGCGCCCGGTCTTGGAGCCGACATAGACCAGCGGATTGCCAATGCCCGCGGCCGCCGCATAGAAAATCCGGTCGGTGGGCGCAATGCCCACGGTCATGGCATTGACCAGGATGTTGCCGTTGTAGGAGGCATGGAAGTTGGTCTCGCCGCCCACGGTCGGAATGCCCATGCAGTTGCCGTAGCCGCCAATGCCGGCGACCACGCCCGACACCAGGTGCCGCGTCTTGGGATGTGACGGATCGCCGAAGCGCAGCGCGTTGAGATTGGCTACCGGCCGGGCGCCCATGGTGAAGACGTCACGCAGGATGCCGCCGACGCCGGTCGCGGCACCCTGATACGGCTCGATGTAGGAGGGATGGTTGTGGCTCTCCATCTTGAAGATGGCGGCCTGGCCGTCGCCGATGTCGATGACGCCGGCGTTCTCGCCCGGGCCCTGGATCACCCAGGGCGCAGTGGTCGGCAGCTTCTTCAGCCACACCTTCGAGGATTTGTAGGAGCAGTGTTCGCTCCACATCGCCGAGAAGATGCCGAGCTCGACCATCGTGGGCGTGCGGCCCATGATCTTCAGCAGGCGCTCGTACTCGTCGGGGGCCAGCCCGTGTTCGGCCACGATCTGCGGGGTGATCGTGGGCTCGTTGGGCAGCTTGACCGGCGGATTCTTCTCCTGGGCAATCGTCACGACGCGTCTCTCATGAAAGGGCCTCGACCAGGCCCTCGAACAGCGCCTTGCCGTCGGTACCGCCGAACATCGGCTCGGTGGCGTTTTCCGGATGCGGCATCAGGCCCATCACCGTCTTGGTCTCGTTGAAGATGCCGGCGATGTTGTTGATCGAGCCGTTGGGATTACCGGTGCCGTCGACCGTGCCGTCGGGGGCGCAGTAGCGGAAGGCGATCTGGCCGCGATCCTCCAGCCGCCTCAGCGTCTCGGCGTCGGCGAAGTAGTTGCCCTCGGCATGCGCCACCGGGACCTTGATGACCTGGCCGACCTGGTAGCGGTTGGTGAACAGGCTCTGGCTGGTCTCGACCTTGAGGTGGACGTCGGCGCAGACGAACTTCAGATGGGCGTTGCGCATCAGCACGCCCGGCAGCAGTCCCGCCTCGGCCACGATCTGGAAGCCGTTGCAGATGCCCAGCACCGGCACGCCTTGCGCTGCCCGCCGCTTGACCTCGGCCATCACCGGCGATTGCGCCGCCATCGCGCCGCAGCGCAGGTAGTCGCCGTAGGAAAAGCCGCCCGGGACCACGATCAGGTCGGCCTTCTCGAAGTCGCCGTCGCCGTGCCAGACCATGGCGGGCCGACGGCCGGTGACCAGTTCGATCGCCTGGGCCACGTCGCCTTCGCGATTGGAGCCCGGGAAGACGAGAACCGCTGCCTTCATCAGCCGACCAGCTCTATCGAGTAGTTCTCGATCACCGTGTTGGCCAGCAGCTTGCGGCACATCTCGTCGAGGCGGGCCTTGGCCTTGGCCTTGTCTGTCTCGGCGATCTCGAGTTCGATGAACTTGCCTTGGCGGACGTCGCCGACCTCGGGAAAGCCCAGGCGATTGAGCGAATGTCCGATGGCCTTGCCTTGGGGGTCGAGCACGCCGTTCTTGAGGGTTACGTGAACTCTAGCTTTCATGGGGGGCTTCCATCTCGCCTCTTATTGCAAGGTAGTGGGGCCGCGCACGTCGCCCGGTCCCTGGTCGATCAGGATGCCGAGCCGCCGCGCGACTTCCTGGTAGGCCTCCTCGACCTTGCCGAGGTCGCGGCGGAAGCGGTCCTTGTCCATTTTCTCGTTGGTGCGCAGGTCCCACAGCCGGCAGGAGTCGGGGCTGATCTCGTCGGCAAGCACGATGCGGACCATGTCGTCCTCGTAGAGGCGGCCGAACTCGACCTTGAAGTCGATCAGCTTGATGCCGCAGCCGAGGAACAGGCCGAACAGAAAGTCGTTCACCCGCAGCGTCAGCGCCACGATATCGTCGAGGTCCTGCGGCGTCGCCCAACCGAACGCCGTGATGTGCTCCTCGGTCACCATGGGATCGCCCAGCGCGTCGTTCTTGTGGAAGAATTCCATGATCGAGCGTGGCAGCTGGGTGCCTTCCTCGACGCCGAAGCGCTTGGCGAAGGATCCGGCCGCGACGTTGCGCACCACGATCTCGAGCGGGATGATCTCGACCTGCCGGATCAGCTGCTCGCGCATGTTGAGGCGGCGGATGAAGTGGGTGGGAACGCCGATCTCGCCGAGCTTGGTCATCAGGAACTCGGAGATGCGGTTGTTGATCACCCCCTTGCCGGTGATCGTGCCCTTCTTCTGGTTGTTGTTGGCGGTGGCGTCGTCCTTGAAGTACTGGACGATCGTCCAGGGTTCGGGCCCCTCGAACAAGGTCTTGGCCTTGCCCTCGTAGATGCGGCGGCGGCGGGACATTCTTTACTCCTGCGCGGGCGATGCGGATCGCCCGCCGATCGGCGGCAAGGTTGGCGGCCGGAATATGGCGGAAGTCCCATGCGCCGGTACTGGGGAAAAATCCATTGAAAAAGGTGACGCAGTCGTCATATTGAGCCCTCATGGGAGGCCCTGAAATGGCCCGGCAGATCACCTACGACAAGGCCTACGACACCGTCGCCCCGGAAGATTTCCCGGCGATGCTGGAGGTGCCGCGCTACGGCCGGCGAACCAATGCCTTCGACGGTATCATTTCGGCCACCCACGACCATTTCTGGGACCCCTTCGACAAGAGCTATATCGACTACGACGTGCCGTTCGACATGTCCAAGACGCCGATCGTCCCCCTCGACATGGTGGTCGAGCTCAAGAGCGCGGTGGCCGACCGGCTGGATGATCGGCAGAAGATCGGCCTCGCCAACGACGTCATGCATTGGTCGATCTCCAACCTGCTGCACGGCGAGCAGGGCGCGCTCTCGTTGTCGGCCAGCCTCTGCCACATCCTGCTCGATCCCGGCGCCCAGGAGTATGCCGCCAACCAGGCGCGCGAGGAGGCCCGCCATGTCGCGGGCTTCACCCGCTACATAGCCAAGCGCTGGGGCGACCCGCTGCCGGTCGGACCGACCATCGCCACCGTCCTGAACGACCTCGTCGGCACCCAGGAGGTCTACAAGAAGATCGTCGGCATGCAGATGCTGATCGAAGGCATCGCCATGGGCTCGTTCGCGACGCTGAACGCCAAGACCAACGATCCGGTGCTGCGCCGCCTGGTCCAGCTGGTGATGAGCGACGAGGCCTTCCATCACCGCTTCGGCCGCATCTGGGCGTCCAAGACGATCAAGCACCTGAGCGAGGAAGAGCACAGAAAGGTCGAGGACTGGTCGGCCCAGCTCTTCCAGATGCTGCTGTTCAACCTGATCAACGCCGAGCAGAAGCAGCTGATCTACGCCAAGTACGGGCTCGACTGGCAGTGGGTGCGCGACTCGATGAAGGAGGCCTTCACCGACGATGACCGCCGCGACCAGCTCAAGGAAAGCACCAATATCTTCCGCGTGCTGATCAAGACCCTGCTGCATGCCGGCATCATTACCTCGCGCACCGCGCCGCTCTATGCGGTGTGGGTCGACATGAAGGAGCTCGAGGCCGAGGGCGACGGCATCCCGGGCGACATCGTCGCCGAGGAGATGCTGGTGATGCTGCGCGAGATCAACGCCAAGCGCCGCCGCATCGGCTCCAAGGACGTGGCGGCGGCTGCGTCCTAGGGCTTCTTCGCCAGGACAAAGGCCGACAGGCCGGCCAGCCGGTTGTAGGGAAACAACGGCAGCTCGGCGGCGCAGACGGCGCCCAGGACACTGTTGGTGAAGGCGCCGTGCTTCTTGAGGCTGCTACGCGGCTCGGTGGTGTTGCGGTCGGCAAGCCGCACCGCCGCGGCCAGTGGAAAGATCAGCCCGAAATAGTAGGCGCCGCGCACGATTTTTAGGCCGGCGTCGCCGAGCGCCGCCTCGATCTCGGGCAGGCGATAGCGCCGCTTGTGCTCGAGGAAGACGTCGTGGCCGCTCCACAGGAAGGCGAAGGCGGGCACCGTCACCAAGAAGTGGGCGCCGGCCGGCACCTTCGAGGCGTAGTGGAGCACCAGGCCGCGATCGTCGTCGACATGCTCCAGCACGTCCATCATCAGCACGAGGTCGCAGTCGGTCGGGCCTGTGTCGCGGCGATAGAGCACCGGCTTGCCGGCGATGCTGTCGTCGCGGTCGTGGGGGTAGCCGATGTCGACGCAAAGCGCGCTTTCGGCCGCCGTCCCGGCCAGCAGGTGGCGCGAAAAGAAGCCCGAGCCGGCGCCGACGTCGAGCAGGTGTTTCGGTCGCAGCCCGGCCACGGCGCGGCGGAGCGCCGCCGCCTTGGAGCGGTAGTACCAGTGCCGGCCGATGTCGGCGCCGAGGATGTCCTCTTCCTTGAGATCCATCGGCCGCCGTCAGTTCCTGGGCGGCGCGTCGGCCCCGTCCTCGTAGACGCCCTCGACGACGTAGATCGGCCGCCCCTTGACCTCGAGAAACAGCCGCCCGAGATACTCGCCGATGATGCCGAGCGACAGAAGCTGGATCGCCCCCATCAGCAACACCGCGATCAGCAGCGAGGCGTAGCCCGGCGTGTCGATGCCGAAAATCAGCACGCGGGTGACGATGAAGAAGGCATAGAGAACAGCGACGGTCGCGATCACCACGCCGACATAGAACCAGGCGCGCAACGGCGCGGTCGAAAAGCTCACCACGCCGTCGAGCGCGAAGTTCCACAGCCGCCAGTAATTGAACTTCGTCGCGCCGGCCGCCCGCTGCGGCCGTTCGTAGGGAACACCGATCGAGTTGAAGCCGACCCAGGCGAACAGGCCTTTCATGAAGCGGTTCCGCTCCGGAAGCTGGCGCAGTACCTCGACCGCGCGCCGGTCGACCAGCCGGAAATCGCCGACATTCGGCGGAATGCGCACCGGCGAGATCGAGTTGAACACCCAGTAGAACCAGTTGGCCGACATGCGCTTGGCGGTAGTGTCGGTCAGGCGCGCGCTGCGCACGCCGTAGACGATGTCGTAGCCCTCGCGCCACCGCGTCATGAACGATCCGATCAGGTCGGGCGGGTCCTGCAGGTCGATGTCGATCGGGATGAGAACGTCGCCTCTGGCATGGTCGATGCCGGCGGTGAGGGCGGCCTCCTTGCCGAAGTTGCGCGACAGATTGACGACCCTGATGCGCCGATCACCTGCGCTCCGGGCGAGCAGGCGCGACAGCGTGTCGTCGCGTGAGCCGTCATTCACGAACACGACCTCGAAACGAAGGCGGTCACGCTCCAGGATCGGCACGACGGTGTCGATGAAGAGGTCGATCGACTCCTCCTCGTCGAAGACCGGCACCACCAGCGACAGCAGCGGGTCGGC
>MEMN01000062.1:6507-7738 GCA_001767945.1 Alphaproteobacteria bacterium RIFCSPHIGHO2_12_FULL_66_14
GCTGCAGCGCGAGCTGGCGCTCCAGCGCGACACCGGCAAGCTTCGGTCTTGGAAGAGGTGCTTCGGGCATGAACGAAGGTTCCGTCACACGTCAGGTCACGGTCTCGACGGCGCCCTTCAGGTCCATGATTCCGAGCTCGACGATGAGCTGGGGCTGGCGCGTCTTCGCCTGGTCGCGAAAAGCGCGCAACGCCTTGCTGAGCATCTCGGTCTCGTAGGCCTTGTCGGTCTTGATGCGGTCGCCGTAGGCAACGGCGGCGGCGCCGCAATCGCGATGTGCCATGCCGACAAGGCGCTTCACGCTGTGAAGCTGCACGGAGATGTCGAGGTTGGCCTCCCAGGTCGCGCGCCATTCCTGGAAGACCGGCGCCACCGCCGCGATCGGGCCACCGGCGATGTTGAACTGGCTGTACTTGTTCTGCCAGCCGCGGCTGGTCATGTACTTCCAGGCGTCGGTGGTGAAGCGCGGGTCGATGCATTTCATCAGCATCGCCTCGTAGCCTTCGTCGACAGCCAGCGCCGGCAGGGCGGTCGACGCGACGGCGGCGCCGAGGCCGAGGCCCAGCATGCCGCGGCGGGAGAGTGCCTGCAGGCAGCCGCAGCCGCGATGATGGAGGTGCTCGTTCATCGAAACGTCGCCTTTCCCTGCTGTGCCAGACCGCCCTTGGGATCGGCGATCCAGGTCGTCACCGAGCCGTCGGCTTCACGGCGGGCCCGCACCGAGAAGGCAGGACCCGAAAACACCGGCGAGAGCGCCCGGAACTCGAAACTCTTCGCAACCTTATCCGGGTGGCTCCGGCGCGCCAACTCGATCTGCAGCATGCCGAGCAGGGGACCGTGCACGATCAGTCCGGGATAGCCTTCGCTGCCAGTGACATAGGGTTGGTCGTAGTGGATGCGATGGCCATTGAAGGTCAGCGCCGAGAAGCGGAACAGCAGGACCGGATCGGGCACGATCTTCCTGGTCCAGGTGGCGTCGGTCGGCGCCGGCCTGGGAGCCTTCGGCTGTTCGCCGGGCTTCGCCGCCTCGCGGTAGACGATGTCGTGCTCCTCGACGAACGACACGCCGCGCGGGCCCGAGATCGTGTGCTCCACGGTCACGAACACCATTTCGCCGCTGGACCCGGTCTTGGGCTCGACGGACTTGATCCGCGAGAGGCGCGTGATCGCCTCGCCGATGCACAGCGGCTCGCCGTCGAAGCTGAACCGGCTGCCGGCCCACATGCGCCGG
>MEMN01000062.1:7760-8304 GCA_001767945.1 Alphaproteobacteria bacterium RIFCSPHIGHO2_12_FULL_66_14
GCTCGGCATGGCCGTCGGAGCCGATCCTGGACTGCGGCGCGGCGTCCAGGAAATAGAGCCAGTGCCAGAGCGGCGGCAGGGGATCGCCGTTTCGTGGGTCGGGGTCCTTCTCGTCGAAGGTGGCGGCCAGGGCCCGCACGGGGAAGGGCGCGGCGAGATCCTCCATGGTCTGGGTGCGGCCCACCCAGTCCTTCAGCCTATCCAGCGCCATGTCCCTGTTTCCTCCGGTGGGGCGCGACTTTGCCACTGCCAACGCGGGGTGGAAAGAGCGCGCCGCCATCGCTATATACCGGCGCGACGAGCCCAACCCGGAGCGGCCATGACCACGTTCAACGATCGCGAGAAATCCTTCGAAAAGAAATTCGAAAAGGACCAGGAACTGCAGTTCAAGGTCAACGCCCGCCGGAACAAGCTTCTGGGCCTGTGGGCGGCCGCACTGATGGGCAAGGGCGGGGCCGACGCGGAGGCCTACGCCAAGGACGTCGTCCTGGCGGATTTCGAGTCGCCCGGCGACTCCGATGTCGTGGCCAAGCTGGTGAAGGAT
>MEMN01000063.1:0-36791 GCA_001767945.1 Alphaproteobacteria bacterium RIFCSPHIGHO2_12_FULL_66_14
CCCGCCGCCTGGTTCGTCCGCACGATGCGGCGCTGGCGGTCGACGGCGATCAGCGGATCGGGCAAGCCGTCGACGATGGCCTGCGCCGAGGCCGCGAGATTGTCGATCGATGCGCGCTGGCGGCGCCAGCCGGCGGAGAGCGTGGCCGCCGCCGCCGCCAGCTCCTCGGTGGCCGGCGCGAAGGACAGGCGCGGCATCACGGGCTCGCGCTCGTCCGAGAGTTCGCCGACGAAACGGGCGAAGCGGGCCAGCGATCCGAGATAGCGCTGCACCAGCAGGGCGGTGACCACGGCGATACCGGCCATCGCGATCAGGGTCGCCTGGCCGGCGAGGGCGTCCGACCAATAGAGGACCGCGAGCGCGGCATAGGACGGCGCCAAGGCTACGCTGTTGGCCACGAGATAGCGGCGCAGGGGGACCGGCTTGTCGGCCATGGCGGCCCGGCTTACGGGCCCGGACGCGGCATGAACAGGCGGATCGCGGCGAGACCGTAGATGAAGCCGCCGATATGGGCGGTCCAGGCGACCGCATCGCCGCCGGCGCCCGGCGTGCTGCCCATGATGCCGAAGAAGACATTGAGCGCGATCCACACGCCGGCAACCGGCAGCAGAGACGTCAGACTACCGACATAGCGCATCAGCATCAGGACGGCGCCGAACACGCCGCTGATGGCGCCCGAGGCGCCGACAACGGGATCCATCGAATCGGGAAAGAAGAAGACATGGACGAAGCCCGCGACGATGCCGGCGGAGAGGTAGAACAGGAGGAAACGGCGCGCGCCCAGAACGCGCACGACCGGCACGCCGAAGGCGGCCAAGGTCACCATGTTGATGCCGAGATGCAGCCAGCCGCCGTGCAGGAACTGGTAGGTGATCGGCGCGACCAGCAGCGACAAGAGGTCGGGACCGGCGCCGGACGTGTAGGCGGCCGGCACCAGACCGAACTGCAGGAGAATGTCGCTGTCTGCAGCCTCGCCCAGCAGCTCGCGCACGAGCTGGATCACCACGTTGATGCCGATCAGCCACAGCAGCACCGGCGGCAGGTTGATCGCCCGCTGGCCGGCGCCGCGTTGTGGTCCGGGGTGGCCGCTCTCGTCGAAAGGCATCCAGAACTCCGTTACCGGGCGAGACTAGCCGTCGCGGCCGAGCCTTGCACCGTCCTTATCGGATCAGCGCTTGGGACCGCCCTGCCCGATCGCGCGCAACCGGAGCCTAAGCGCGTTCAGCTTGATGAAGCCCTCGGCGTCGCGCTGGTTGTAGGCACCCTGGTCTTCCTCGAAGGTGACATGCTGCATCGAGTAGAGCGACCTGGGCGACTTGCGCCCGACCACCGTGGTGTTGCCCTTGTAGAGTTTCAGCCGCACCGTGCCGGTGACGTTCTCCTGGCTCTTGTCGATCAGGGCCTGCAGCATCTCGCGCTCGGGCGAGAACCAGAAGCCGAAATAGACCAGCTCGGCATACTTCGGCATCAGCTCGTCCTTGAGATGGCCGGCACCGCGGTCGAGCGTGATCGATTCGATGCCGCGGTGGGCGGCATGGAGGATCGTGCCGCCCGGCGTCTCGTAGATGCCGCGGCTCTTCATGCCGACGAAACGGTTCTCCACGAGATCGAGGCGGCCGATGCCGTTGGCCTTGCCGAGTTCGTTCAGCTTGGTAAGCAGTGTTGCCGGCGACATCTTCACACCGTCGATGGCGACGGCGTCGCCCTTCTCGAAATCGACGGTGATGTAGGTCGCCTTGTCGGGCGCGGCCTCGGGCGAGATGGTGCGCTGGTAGACGCTCTCGTCAGCCTCCTCCCAGGGATCCTCCAGGATCTTGCCTTCGCTGGAGGAGTGCAGGAGGTTGGCGTCGACCGAGAACGGCGCCTCGCCGCGCTTGTCCTTGGCGATCGGTATCTGATGCTTCTCGGCGAACTCGAGCAGCTTGGTGCGCGAGGTGAGCTCCCATTCGCGCCACGGCGCGATCACCTTGATGTCGGGCTTCAGTGCATAATAAGCGAGTTCGAAGCGGACCTGGTCGTTGCCCTTGCCGGTGGAGCCATGAGCCACGGCATCGGCGCCGGTTTTCAGGGCGAGGTCGATCTGGTGCTTGGCGATCAGCGGCCGGGCGATCGAGGTGCCGAGCAGGTACTGGCCCTCGTAGAGCGCATTGGCGCGAAACATCGGGAAGACGAAGTCCTTCACGAACTCCTCGCGCACGTCGTCGATGAAGATGTTTTTGGGCTTGATGCCCAGCATCTCGGCCTTCTTGCGCGCCGGGCTCAGTTCCTCGCCCTGGCCGAGATCGGCGGTGAAGGTCACGACCTCGCAGCCATAGGCCGTCTGCAGCCACTTCAGGATGACCGAGGTGTCGAGGCCGCCGGAATAGGCCAGCACGACCTTCTTGATGTCGCCCTTCTTGTGAGGGCCGGTATAAGTAATGCTCATGGCTCGCCTCGCCGCCGTCGGTATCTGTTCCGTGAAAGCGCGCGAATATAGCGACCGACCCCGTCCGGGCAAGCGGTCGCAAAGTTGCTATACTGTGTCCCTAGATTAGCTCAACCATGGCCTCTACCCTCGATCGCCTGACCTACGCCGCCCGCCAGACCGCGCGGGTGGCCTGGTATGCCGGCCACTACGCGGCGGGCCGGCGCCTCTTGAAGCCGATGCCCAAGCCCGCCTTTCCCATCGGGCCCACACCCAGCCGCGCCGAACTGACCGCCGACATGCGCTCCCTGTTCGAGCGCGAATGGCGGGACATCGCGGCCGGCCTGCTTCCGGCACCGCGCGCGCTGGGGCCGGAGCCCGCCGAGTTCCTGCGCCGCAGCCTGCTTTATTTCCGCGACCTGCCGCAGGTCGACGCGCGGCGACACGGCACGCTCGACGACGAACTGCCGCCCGGCACCCAGGCCGACGGCCTGCCCGACTACTACCGGCAGAATTTCCATTTCCAGAGCGACGGCTGGCTCTCGGACCACTCCGCCGCGCTTTACGACACGCAGGTCGAGGTGCTTTTCACCGGCGCCGCCGACGCCATGCGCCGGCGCGCGCTGGCGCCGATCGCGACATGGCTCCAGGGCCGCAACCAGCGCGAGGTGCGCGGCCTCGACGTCGGCTGTGGTACCGGTCGCCTGCTCGCCTCCCTGCACGGCGCATGGCCCGGCCTGAAGCTCACCGGGATCGACCTCAGCGCGCCCTATCTCGAAGAGGCGCGCCGCCTGATCGGCCGCACGGCAAGAGTAAAGCTCGACGAAGCGGCGGCGGAAGCTCTGCCGTTCGACGATGCGAGCCTGGATCTCGTCGTCTCCTCGTTCCTGCTGCATGAGTTGCCAGAAAGGATTCGCGTGCGGGTTCTGGCCGAGATGGCACGCGCGCTGAAGCCCGGTGGCCTCATCGTGATCGTCGATTCACTTCAGAAGGGCGACCGCCCCGAATGGGACGGATTGCTCGATCTGTTCCCGCACTATTTTCACGAGCCCTATTATGCGGACTACGTGACCGGCAATCTCGAAGCCTGGGGCGCCACGGCAGGTCTCTCGCTAGTGAGCAGCGAACACGCGTTCCTGTCGAAGGTCGTGACCTTTACACGGGCGTAACGACCTTTTCGCGCCGGCCGCGCAGGCTGGCGCTCTTGAGCTGGCCGCAAGCGGCCTGGATGTCCCGGCCGCGCGGTGTGCGCACCGGCGCGCTCAGGCCGCCGTCGTTCACGATCTCGGCGAAGCGGTGGATGCGGTTGTTGGAGCTGCACTCATAGGGCGCGCCCGGCCAGGGATTGAACGGGATCAGATTCACCTTGGCATGGATCGGAGTCAGCAGCCGCACCAGCTCGCGGGCATCGGCGTCGCTGTCGTTGATGCCTTTCAGCATCGCGTATTCGAAAGTGATGCGCCGGCTGTTCCTGGCGCCGGGATAGTCGGCGCAGGCTTTTAGCAGTTCGGCGATCGGCCACTTCTTGTTGATCGGCACCAAGGTGTCGCGCACGTCGTCGCTCACCGCATGCAGCGACACGGCAAGATTGACGTCGAGCGCCTCGCCCACCTTCGGGATCATCGGCACCACACCCGAGGTCGAGAGCGTGATGCGCCGGCGGCTGAGCGCGATGCCCTGGTCGTCCATGGCGATCTTGAGCGCCGCGACGACGTTGTCGAAATTGTAGAGCGGCTCGCCCATGCCCATCATGACGATGTTGGAGAGCATGCGCTGGGCATCGGCGGTCGGTGTCGGCCATTCGCCGTAGCTGTCGCGCGCCACCATGAACTGGCCGACGATCTCCGCCGGCGACAGGTTGCGCACCAGCGGCTGAGTGCCGGTGTGGCAGAAGCTGCAGGTGAGCGTGCAGCCGACCTGGCTCGAGACGCAGACCGAGCCGCGGTCCTCCTCCGGAATGTTGACCGTCTCGGCCTCGTTGCCGTCGTCGAAGCGCAGCAGCCATTTGCGGGTGCCGTCGACCGAGCGCTGTTCGGTGACGATCCCGGGTCGATCGATGACGAACAGCTCGGCCAGCCGCTCCCGCGTCTTCTTGGCGATGTTCGTCATCAGGCCAAAATCGGTGACGCCATGCCAGTAGATCCACTGCCAGAGCTGGCGGGCGCGGAACGGCTCCAGGCCCGCCTCGACAAGGACCTGCTTGAGGTCGTCGCGCGACAGGCCGACCAGGCTGCGGCGCAGGTCGTTGCGGCCGCGCGCGGAGGGCGGCGGTTCGACGATCTGGAGGGGTTCGGTGGACAGGAGGGCCATGGTCGCGGCTGAGATAGGCGCCGCCGCCCTCAGGCGCAACCTGAGTGGTCCAATCTACTGTTTTGACAGCGCTTTTTGCCGCGCCCGCTGCCGGCGCCGGTAGACCGGATCGCCGAATACCGGCAATGGGACAGCCTCGGTCGGCGCCCCCTCGGCCACCGGCCGCGGCGCGTGGCGCCCCAGGGTCAGCAGCCGGTCGTACATGACCAGGGCGCCGGCGACGCCCAGATTGACCGAAAAGCGGGTCGGGATCTTCACCACGTAGTCACAGCGCGACTGAAGGTCGGCCGACAGCCCCTCGCGCTCGGAGCCCACGATATAGGCCGCCTGGCGCGGATGGCGGAAGCTCGGCAGGTCGATCGCGTCATCGGTGATTTCGATGCCGACCAGCCGGCAGCCGAGCGGCAGGCGAAACGCTTCCAGGTCGGCAAAATGATAGGTCGGCACCGAACGAGGCGTGTCGGAGGTGTCGCTGGCCGAGCCCTGGCGCGGGTTGTACTGGGCCCGGACCGTGAACACGAAGGAGGCGCCGAAGGCATGGGCCGTGCGGAACAAGGTGCCGACGTTCACGGCCTTGCTGGGGCCTTCGATTCCGATGCCGAAATAGCCTTTCATGACCGGGCGATTTGTTGCACTAATCCGTTGCGGGCGTTGCTGTCCCCCGGGTAGCGGCCCGCTCGCCGTGAAACAAGGCCATAATGACCGTTCCCTCGCCGTTGGAAGACGTTCGCGCACAGTACGAAGCATTGCCCTACCCGCCGCGCGACCCACGCGACGAGGCGATCCGGCTGATCACCGGCACGCCGAGCCACGTTCTGGAGATCAACCACTATCTCTTCTCGGGCCGGCTCAACTTCACGCGGCCCTTTCGTGCCCTGGTGGCGGGCGGCGGCACCGGCGACGCCTGCATCATGCTGGCCCAGCAGCTCGCCGACCAGCGCTGTCCGGGTGAAGTCGTCTATCTCGACCTCTCGACCGCCTCGCGGCAGATCTGCGAAGCCCGCGCCAAGGCGCGCGGCCTGCGCAATATCCAGTTCGTGACCGGCTCGCTGCTCGACCTGCCGGCCATGAACATCGGCCAGTTCGACTACATCGATTGCACCGGCGTGCTGCACCATCTGCCCGAGCCGGCTGTCGGAATGCGCGCCCTGGCGAGCGTGCTACAGCCCGATGGCGGGGTTGGCGTGATGCTTTACGGCGAGTATGGCCGCAGCGGCGTCTATCCCCTGCAGGAGATGCTGCGGACCCTGGCACCGCCGTCGATGGCGATGGAAGACCGGCTGGCGATGGCCAAGCGTCTGATCCGCTTCCTGCCCACCACCAACCTCTTCCGGCGCAACCCGTATCTCAACGATCACGTCACTGGCGGCGACGCCGGCCTGTACGACCTGGTTCTGCACAGCTGCGATCGAGCCTTCACCGTCCCCGAGATCGGCACCATGGCCGCAGCGGCCGACCTTCGGGTCGTGGCCTTCCTCGAACCGGTGCGCTACGAGCCCGCGACCTACATGAGCGATCCGGTGATCTCCCGGCAGATGAGTTCGCTTCCATTGCTCGAGCGCGCCGCATTCGCCGAGCGGCTGGCCGGCAACCTGCGAACGCACGTCTTCTACGCTACGCGCGCCGGCTTCGATACCGTTGCGCGCCCCGAAGATACGTCCGCCATTCCAGTGCTGCGCGACATGGACGCGCAAAAGCTGGCGGCGGGCCTGCAACCCGGCTCGCCCCTGGTCGCCAACCTCGACGGCTTCCCGTGGCGCGCCCAGCTGCCGTCGCTTGCGCCCCGCATCATCTCGCAGATCGACGGCCGCAAAACCGTCGCCGAGATCTACACCTCGCTCGGTGCCCAGGGCGGCCTGCCGCAATGGGAGGATTTCTACGCGCAGTTCGAGGACCTCTACGTCAAGCTGAACGGCGTCAATCACCTACTGTTGCGTTTCCGCACCTGAGCCGGAGATGAACGGACACGTCCTGGCGATCGCGCTGGGCAATTCGTTGCTGTGGTCCGTCTATCTGCTGCTGACACGCCACGTCGTGAGCGGTGCCCATCTCGATGCCTGGGCCTACACGCTGGTGCAGCTTCTGAGCGCAGGCCTCGCCATGCTGTGGGCCGGTCGGCGAACGCCGGGGAATTGGCGCGACCTGCTGGCGCCATGGACGATCGGCTACGCCTTCATGCGCGTCGTCATCAACGGCTGCACCGCCGCCGCCATCGTCTGGCTGGCGGTCACGCAGAGCACGTTGCTCTCAACCATGAGCGTGCTGATCGGCGCGGCCGCGGGCTGGGCCCTGACGCGCAAGGCGCCGGCGCGGCGCGACTGGCCGGGTCTGGCGCTCCTGGCCGCCGGGATCGCGGCGTTTGCCGCCGCGCTCGCGTCGGACACCGCTTGGCGCGGCATGCTCTGGCTGGTCCTGTCCGAAGTGACGGCGGTCGCGGCGTCCTGGATGATCGCCTACCATCCGCGCAACCGCGTGACCGACCTCGCAGCGCGCAGCCGTTTCACCGGCGAGATCCTGGTGGCAGCGTCGCTCGCCTTCATTCTCGTCTGGTCGTTGGCCGGGGCGGTCGGGCTCATGGCCTCGCCCTGGGCTGGCGCCGGTGACGCCTTCGGGCGGATCGACCTGTGGCTCTACGCGGCGCTGGCCGGGCTACTGTTCCGGGCGCCCGGAACCTGGCTCGGCTTCTGGACGATCAACACCACGGGCGTGCAGACCTATCTAATTGCGCTCACGGCCATGCCGTTCTTCGCCATAGCCCTCGAAGCCGCGGCCGCGCGCCTGGGCTGGCTCGCGCCGCCAAACCTGTCGACGGCGGAATGGCTCGCCGCCGCGATCATCCTGGCCGGCGCGGTCTGGCTGATTGCGGTCCGGCTGAAAGCGCCATCAGGCGGCGCTCCATGAGCCGACGCTCGGGCGTCGTTCGCACCAACGCCAGCGCGCGCTCGAGATGCATCCGCGCCTCGGTCTCGCGCTGAAGGTCGATCAGGAAGGCCGCGGCGGCGGCGTGACCGTAGGGGCTGGCGACGAGCAGTGGCAAGCAGGCATTCACGGCATCGAGTCCGGCCGTCGCGCCCCGGGCATGGCCGATCGTGACGGCCCGGGCGAGCGCCGCCATCGGCGAGCCATCGATCGCGACGATCTGGTCGTAGATCGTGGCGATCCGCGGCCAATCCGTCTCCGCTGTGCTTCGCGCGACCGCGTGCAACGAGGCGATTTCGGCCCGCAGGTGCCAGATGGTCAGTTCGTCGCCGGTGGCGGATCTCTGAAGATGATCGAGGCCGAGTGCGATCAAGCCGGCGTCCCACCGTTCGCGCGGCTGGTCTTCCAGGAGCTGGGCCGCCCCTTCAGGATCGACGCGCGTCGCCAGGCGCGCCGCCGTGAGCGCCAGCAGGGCCGCGAGCGCATCGCTTGCCGGGCCTCGGGTCATGGGATGCACGGCCAGCGCCCGCGCGAGGCGAACCGCTTCGATGCAAAGCTCGGGTTGAACCAACACCTCGCCCGAGGAGGCCGAATAGCCCTCGCTGAACATGAGATAGAGCGCGGTGCGGACCGACTCGGCGCGGTGCGGCAGGGCATCGGGCGGCGGCGGTTCGATCGGCACGTCCGCCGCCTCGAGCTGACGACGCGCCCGCACCAGCCGTTGCGCGATCGTCATCGGCTCGGCCAGCAGGCCCGACGCGATCTGCGCCACGGTGAGGCCGCACACGGTCTTGAGCGCGAAGGTCACGCGAAGGTCGGGCGACAGGACCGGGTGACACACCGCGAACAGCAGCGCCAGTTCGTCGTCGTTCAGCTCACGGTCGAAGCGGCCCTCGCCCTCTCCGTCGCCCGGGGCGAGCGGCATCAATTCCTCGGCCAGGAGAAGGCCGCGTTGCTCATGACGGAGCAGGTCGAGCGCGCGGTTCTTGGCCACGACGGTGAGCCAGGCCTCGGGCTTGGCCGGCGCTCCCTTGAACGGCCAGGACGACAGCGCCTGCAGCAACGCATACTGCACGGCGTCCTCGGCAACGGCGATGCGGCCCGCACCCAGCCGCCTCGCCAGAGCGGCGACGAGACGGTGGGTCGAATCGCGCGCCAGCGAGGCGACGAGGTCGTGGACGGGAGCGCTCAGCCCAGTGCCTTCGCCTGGTCGACCGTCATGGTGTCGACCGGCCTGAGCTCGATCCAATTGGTGCCGTTCCACAGGTGCGGGCATTCCTTGGCGATCGCCTCGGCTTCGGCGACATCCTTGGCTTCGATCGTGAAATAGCCGCCGACCACGTCCTTGGCCTCGGCATAGGGGCCATCGCTCGCGACCGGAGCGCCGTCCTTGACCTTGATGTGACGGACGCCGCCGGCGGCCAGCTTCTCGCCGCCCACCAGCTTGCCCTTCTCGCGCATCGTGCTGGACCAGGTGTAGTAGCGCTTGACCACTTCCATCATCTTTTCACGCGGCAGGTCGGCCATGTTGTCGGGGCCTTGGTGCAGCAGCAGCATGAATTGAGCCATGTCGATCTCCTGGGTTGCGACGGCCAAATTGCTTGCCGTCACCTCATAGACGTTCGGCCCCGTCGGGACTCGACATCACGCCGGCTTTTTCTTCAGCACTTCGGGATTGAGGAGGTTGATCGGTTTGCCGTCGAGCCAGGCTTCTATGTCCTTGATCGTGCCGTCGTAGAAGTGCCGGTAGCTCTCCTCGACGACGTATCCCAGGTGCGGGATCAGCGTGATGTTGTCGAGCTTGGTGAAGGGATGGCCGGCGGACATCGGCTCCTTGTCGTAGACGTCGAGGCCGGCGTGCATGATGGTGCGGTTCTTAAGCGCCGCAATCAGGGCAGCTTCGTCCACGATCGGCCCACGCGAAGTGTTCACCAGGATCGCGGTCTTCTTCATCTTGGCAAGGTCGGCCGCGCCGATCAGGCCACGCGTGCGATCCGAAAGAGCCAGGTGGATCGATACGAAGTCCGATGTCGCCAGTAGCTCGTCCTTGCTGACGTACTTGGCGCCGCCCGCTTCAGCCTTCTCGGGCGTGAGGTTCTGGCTCCACGCCACGACGTCCATGCCGAAAGCCTTGCCATAGCGAGCCGCGCGGCTGCCCAGCTTGCCGAGGCCGAGAATGCCCAGCCGCTTGCCTTCGAGCACGACCATCTGCTCGATGCCGTCGTGCCACTTGCCCTGGCGCGCCAGCCGTTCGGCCTTGGCGAGATCGCGAGCGCACATCATCAGCAACGCCCAGCCGAGCTCTGCCGTCGGAGCGTTCGATCCGCCGCCGGGCGTCGTGGAGATAGGAATACCGCGCTCTGTCGCCGACTTGTCGTCGAGACTGGCCGCGCGCGCCCCGGTCAGCACCATGAACTTGAGGTTGGGCAGCTTCTCGATCAGCGCACGCGGAAAGGCAGTACGCTCGCGCAGCAACCCCAGGATCTGGAACGGCGCCAGTTTTTGCGCTGCATCATCGACCGACCCGAAGGGTTCGTGAAAGACCGTGATGTCGATGCCGCGTTTCTTCAGCCGATCCCAATCGGCCAGACGCAGGGCTACCTTCTGATAATCGTCGAGCAGGGCGAGCTTGATCGTTTGCGGCATGGCGTTTCCTGGAAGATGATGGGTTGGCCAGATACTATAGCTGCAGGAGGCGGTTATGAGCATCACCGTCAAGCCGACCCAGCCGCAATTCTTCACCGAGATTTCCGGCATCGACCTTTCGCAGCCGCTCAAGGCCGCCGACCGGGATGCCATCGCGGCCGCCATCGACCGCTATGCAGTCGTGGTCTTTCACGATCAGAAGCTGACGGACGATCAGCAGATCGAATTCGCTGGCCATTTTGGGCCGATTCATTCGTCAGCGCAGAGGGCGCGGCATCGCGGGATCAAACACCGCCTGGCGCGGGACGAGATCGCCGACATTTCCAACCTCGACGGCGACAGCAAGGTGCTCGACGTCGACAGCCGGCGGCGCCTCGATTGGCTGGCCAACCGGCTCTGGCACACCGACGCCTCGTTCCGCGCCGTCCCGGGGGCGCTGTCGATGCTCTACGCCCACATCGTGCCGTCCGAGGGCGGCAACACGGAATTCGCCGACCTGCGGGCGGCCTACGACGCCCTGCCCGACAAGACGAAGACGCAACTCGAGAGGCTGGTCGCCGAGCATTCGATCTGGCACTCCCGCGGCCAGCTCGGCGTCACCAAGTACACGCCCGAAGAAATCGCCAGCCTGCCGCCGGTGCCGCAGCGGGTGGTTCGCACCCATCCCGGCTCCAAGCGCAAGACGCTCTACGTCGCCGCCCACGCCTCGCACATCATCGGCATGCCGATCGCCGACGGACGCCTCCTGCTGCTCGACCTGATCGAGCACGCCACCCAGCCGAAATTCGTGCATGCGCATACCTGGCGGCAGGGTGACCTGGTGATCTGGGACAATCGCTGCACCATGCATCGCGCCCGACCGTTCGACACCACCCAGGTACGCGACCTGCGCCGCGTCACCACGCGTGATGTCGCCTCGACGCTGGAACAGGCCGCCTAGGAGCAGCCGATGCCCCGGCCCCTCGATATCTGGCTGGCCTCGGGCGTACGCACGCCCTTCGCCAAGGTCGACGGCCCGCTTGGCGCCTTCGACGCCATCGAACTGTCGGTGCCGGTGGCGCGTCACATGGTGGGCCTGCTGAACGGCGGCAAGCCCGACTTCGCGGTGTGGGGCACGGTCGTACCCAATCTCACCTGGAGCAACATCACCCGCGAGGTGCTGATGGATGCCGGGATCGACGCCACCGTCCCCGCCTTCTCCACCGTCATGGCCTGCTCGACCAGCATGGTGGGCGCCATCGAGGCGGCCGGCATGATCGACGGTGATGCCTACAATCTGGCCCTCGTGGGCGGTGTCGACAGCCTCAGCCGCATCCAGGTCGGACTCGGCCAGCGCCTGTCCGACTGGCTGCGCAAGTTCCAGCAGGCGCGCTCGCTCGGCCAGAGGATCGACCATCTCACCGATCTGCATCTCAAAGACGTTCGCCTCTACATCCCGGCCATCAGCAACCGCACCACCGGCATGAGCATGGGCGAGCACACCGAGATCACCGCCAAGGAATGGCAGATCGGCCGCGCCGAGCAGGACGAGATCGCACTCGCCAGCCACCGGACGGCCGTCGCGGCGTGGGAGCGCAGCTTCTTCGACGATCTCGTGATCCCGATGGGCGACGTCAAACGCGACACCATCCCGCGCAAGGACACGTCGCTGGAAAAGCTCGCGCATCTGCCGCCGTCGTTCGATCGCACCAGCGGCCAGGGCAGCCTCACCGCCGGCAACTCCTCGCCGCTCACCGATGGCGCCGCGGGAATCTGGGTCGCCTCGTCGAAGGGCCTAGCCCGCCTGCCGGTCAACACGCCGCGCGTAAAACTGGTCGACTGGGAGATTGCCTCCGTCGATTTCCGCGTAGAGGGACTCCTGATGGCGCCTGCCTTCGCCATTCCACGCCTGCTAGCACGGCACGATCTCACCTATGCCGACATTCATCTGTGGGAGATTCACGAGGCCTTCGCCGCCCAGGTGGCCTTCCACCTAAAAGCGCTGCAGGACAAAACCTTCCTGCGCGATCGGGCCAAGGTGCCGCGGGATTTCGGCCCCTTCCCGCGGGAACGCCTGAATCCCAACGGCGGCAGCACGGCGATCGGCCATCCGTTCGGCGCCACCGGCGCGCGCATCATCAGCCAGGCCGTCAAGGAACTGGCTGCGATGCCCAAGGGCCAGCGCGCCCTCGTCAGCATCTGCGCCGACGGCGGCCAGGGTAGCGTGCTGTTGCTCGAAGCCGCCTGATTCAGTCGACGGCGATATTGTCGATAAGGCGCGTCCGCCCCAGTCGTGTCGCTGCCACGACGCGAGCCGGCCCCGAGACCCGTTCGACCGGCTCAAGGCTCTCGGCATCGATCACCGTCAGATACTCGACCTTGTCGAATCCCGCTGCGAGCAACGCCTTGGTGGCGTCCGATGTCGCGGCGCCGCACGACGCGCCGCCGTCGCGAACCGCTCGTGCGACTGCCATCATCTGGCGATAAAGATGCAGCGCCGTCGCGCGCTCGGCGGCGCCGAGATAGCGGTTGCGCGACGACATCGCGAGCCCGTCCAATTCGCGCACTGTCGGCATGCCGACGATCTCGATGGGCATGGCGAGGTCACGTGCCATGCGCTTGATCACCTGAAGCTGCTGATAATCCTTTTCGCCGAAGTAGCCGCGTTCTGGCATGGCCATCATCAGGAGCTTGGTCACCACGGTGGCGACGCCGTCAAAATGACCGGGTCGCAGCGGGCCGCACAGCCCATCGGTGATCTCCGAGACGTGGACCGTCGTGAGCTGCGGACCGGGGTACATCTCGTCCTTATCCGGTGCGAAGACGAGCCGGCAGCCTGCCTCTTCCAGCTTGGCGAGATCGCCGGCTTCATCGCGCGGATAGGCGGCGAAATCCTCGTTCGGCCCGAACTGCGTGGGATTGACGAAGATGGAGGTCACCGGCACGTCCGAACGTCCGAGGGCACCCCGCACCAGGCTGATATGGCCCTCGTGCAGCGCGCCCATGGTCGGGATGAGGCCGATAGTACGGCCAGCGGCCCTGAACGCCGCGATCGCGTGGCGCAATTCCGCGACCGTACGCGCCACCGCAAGACCGCGTTCTTGAGTCTGGCTGTTTTTGATCGCCAAGCGATACGCTCCGGGAACTGGAATTTTCGGGCGTGACCTTGGCAACACGGAAGCTCAGGGTAAAGCTTTGAGTTCTCGGTGACGGCGTGGCCATTCTGCAAAAAATGTTGAATCGCATACTAGATCAACCTACAGTTGAACGCGGTATGGCATTGAATTGAGTAGCGTCTATTATTCGCGTCTAAATCGATCTCGAAGCTCTCCAGCTTTGGAGGCAATCGCGATGCTGACGCTTTGGGCTCGTTGCGCCAGAGTCTCGCTGATAGCGCCGCTCTGGCTGTGCGCTTTTGCGGCTCACGCGGCGACGATCACCGTCAACACCGAGGCCGTGCCAGGCCCCACCCCGAACACCCCAATACTCGTTCATACGCTCCGTCTCACGGGCATGTTCGAACAGGGAGACTCAGACACCCTGCGCCGAATTCTGGTTTTGCTCGATCGGCGTGGGGGAAGGGCTCCCGATGCTCCGTTGGCCACCGTCGAATTGAGCAGCGCGGGCGGCGACCTCATCGAGGGGTTGAAGACCGGCTACCTCTTCTCGGAATTTGACGTGGCGACCGTTGTGCGCAAGCGGGACAGTTGCCTGTCCGCCTGTGCGTTGGCGTTCCTGGGTGGCACTTCCTCCCATCTGCCCCCCACCAGGTTGCCGAGCTGCAGCCTGGAAATCGGAAGCACTCTCGGCTTTCACAATTTCGCCGCGAGTACCAATGCCCTGCGCCGAAGCCTCGGAAGCGAAGACGGGCTGGCGAGCGAGCGGCAGGGCTTCCATATGGGCAGAGCCGGGGCAGCACTGCTTATGCAGTATGCGGCTGACATGGACATCGACCAGGCGTTCGTCGCGCAATTGCTGAGCAGGGCGACGGTGTCATATGACTATCTGACGCGTGTCGGGGCGTTCCTGGCCCTTCGCGTTTGCCCGATCGGACTTGATCGGCCGAGGATCAGCCTGGCGGAGCAGGCGACCAACATCTGCAATCACTCGACGGCCTGGCTCTCCCCTGTGACGTCGCTGCAAGCCAGGCCGATGACGGCGCGACAGGCGAGACGTCGCCTCCTGGAGTACATCCAGTCGAACATGCTGTCCTTCAGCGTTAGGGGAGCGCTGGCCGACCAACTCGCCTCCTACTCGGTCATGCGCGTCGAGCGGGCGGTTGAAAATCTCTACGCCGATCTGCGTGCAGCAGGTGTTCCCTTGCCGGAAATCGTAGGGCCGGTCTTCGAAGTCGGGGGCTACCAGATTGGCATCTACAGCCTGACGTGCGTGGTCAGCCTCTCGCCTGACGACCCCGACAAGTACGACGTCGTCATCCAAGGCCCAAAGGGCATGGCGCGAGCCTATCGGTCGGCCCCGGAAGGCTGCCGACGGCTTTTTCTCTATGACCAGGACGCCGTGATCAATCCACGTCCGTGAAGGCCATCGGCCGGCGTCGTCGGGACCGGCAAAGCCCGACACCGCTGAACACACTGACAGGCCTTGAAGATATTGGAGCGGGCGAAGGGATTCGAACCCTCGACCCCAACCTTGGCAAGGTTGTGCTCTACCCCTGAGCTACGCCCGCGCTCCGTCCCGGCTGGGTAACGCGCCGGAAGGCGGTGTGGATAGGGCTTTTCCACCGCTTTGGCAAGAGCTTGGCGGCCCTCAGCGCATGGCCAGCAGACGCTGCAGGTATTTGCCGTATTCGCTCTCGCGGATCGGCTCGATCAGCCTTTCGAAGGCCTTGTCGTCGATGTAGCCCTTGCGCCAGGCGACTTCCTCGGGACTGCCGATCTGCAGGCCCTGGCGATCCTCGACCGTTTCGACGAACTGGGCCGCCCGCAGCAGGCTGGAGGGCGTGCCGGTATCGAGCCAGGCATAGCCGCGACCGAGCTTTTCGACGGTCAGCCGTCCCTCCTTCAGGAAATGCGCATTGACGTCGCTGATCTCCAGCTCGCCGCGCGCCGATCGGGGTATCTGCGCGGCGACGTCGCAAACGTCGGAGTCGTAGAAATAGAGGCCGGTCACCGCCCAATTCGACCGCGGATTCTTCGGCTTCTCCACGATGCTCGCCGGCCGCCCGGCGGTGTCGAACTCGACCACACCATAGGCCTGCGGATCGGACACCCAATAGGCGTAGACGACTGCGCCGTTGCCGGTGGCGCCGCGCTCGGCGACCTCGGGCAGCGAATCGCCATAGAATAGATTGTCGCCCAGGATCAGGCCGACGCGTGAATCGCCGATGAAGTCGCGGCCGATCAGGAAGACCTCGGCGATGCCGCCGGGCTTGGGCTGCGTGGCATAGCTGACATCGAGCCCCCACTGGCGGCCATCGCCGAACAGGCGGCGGTAGGCCTCCACATCGTGCGGATTGACCACCAGAAGGATCTCGCGACAACCCGCCAGCATCAGGGTCGTCAGTGGATAGTAGACCATCGGCTTGTTGTAGACGGGCAGGAGCTGCTTGTTGGCCGCGCGGGTCATGGGGTAGAGCCGCGTACCGCTGCCGCCTGCTAGAACAATGCCCTTCATCCCGACACTGTAGACCGGTCCCATGCTCAGCCCGCAACAACTATTCGCCAAACTCGACGCGCTCGGCATCGCCCAGCACACGGTCGAGCACCGGCCGGTCTTCACCGTCGAGGAAGCCAAGGCGCTGCGCGGTAACCTTCCGGGCCACCACATCAAGAACCTCTTCCTGCGCAACAAGAAGGAGGAGATGTGGCTGGTGGTGGCGCTCGAGGATCGCGCCGTCGATCTCAAGCGCCTGGGAGAGGCGCTGGGTGCCGGCCGGTTGTCGTTCGGCAGCCCCGACAGGCTGCGGCGTCATCTCGGGGTCGAACCCGGATCGGTGACGCCCTTCGCGCTGGTCAACGACGAGGCGCGGGTGGTGAGACTGGCGCTCGACCGCAGCCTCATCGAGGGCGGGCCGGTCAATGCTCATCCGTTGGTCAACACCATGACGACGGCGATCACGCCTGCAGATCTGCTGCGGCTGTTCGAGGCCACCGGCCACACGCCAATTTGGCTCGACTTCCCTGTCTGATGTTATATCATAACGAAATGTTAGGCCGTTTCTTACTCGCGGGAATGCTGCTGTTCGCTGTCGCTCCCGCGTCAGCCCAATCCAGGATCAAGGTCGTGGCGACCTTTTCGATCCTGGGCGATCTCGTGAGCGAGGTCGGCGGCGAGCACGTCGAGCTTTCGACTCTCGTCGGTTCCGACACCGATGCCCACACCTATCAGCCGCGACCGACGGATGCCCGCATCCTAGCAGCCGCGCAGGCGATGGTGAGCAACGGCCTGGGGTTCGAGGGCTGGATCGATCGTCTCGCCAAGGCCGCCCCCTTCAAGGGGCGCGCCATCGTCGCGTCGAAGGGCGTGCCCACGATCGCGGCCGGACCGGCCCACGGCCACAGCCATGCCCACGGCCCCGACCCGCATTGCTGGCAGGACGTTGGTTGTGTCCGCCGCTACGTCGCCAACATCGCGCAGGGTCTCGCCGAGGCCGATCCGGCGAACGCCGCGGCCTACCGCGAACGCGCCGCGGCCTACGACAAGAAGCTGGCCGACCTCGACCAGTGGGTCAGGGCGGAGATCGGCAAGGTGCCGGCGGCTCAGCGCAAGGCGATCACCGGCCACGACTCGTTCCGCTATTTCTCGAAGGCCTATGGCGTGCAGTTCATGGCGCCGCGCGGCTACAACACCGAAAGCGAGCCATCGGCCAAGGACGTGGCAGCGCTGATCCGGCAGGTGCGCGAGCAAAAGATCAAGGCGCTGTTCGTCGAGAACATGACCAACCCGGGCATGGTCGAGCAGATCGCCCGCGAGTCGGGCGCCGTGGTCGGCCCGCGTCTCTACAGCGACGCCCTGTCGAAGCCGGGCGGCCCCGCGGCGACCTACGAGGCGATGATGCGCCACAACGTGACGGCGCTGGTTGACGGCATGCTGAAGAACTAGGCCGAGGCGAACGGCAGCCCTGCAGCACGGCGCGCCGCCTGCAGCGTATTGAACATCAGGCACGCCACCGTCATTGGGCCAACGCCGCCCGGTACCGGCGTCAGGTAGCCGGCGACCGGAAGGATTTCGGCAAAGTCAGCGTCGCCCACCAGCCTCGTCTTGCCCGCCTCTGCCACGATGCGATTGATGCCGACGTCGATTACCGCAGCACCTGGCTTGATCCAGTCGCCGCGCACGAATTCCCGCTTGCCGATTGCGACAACGACGATGTCGGCTTGGCGACAGAGACCCGGCAGATCGCGCGTGCGCGAGTGGGTGATGGTGATCGTGCAATCGGCGCGCAGGAGAAGCTGCGCCACCGGACGACCGACCAGGTTTGACCGCCCAATGATCACGGCATGGCGGCCGGACAACGAGCCCAGCGCATCCTGCAGCAGCATCAAGACGCCGAGCGGCGTGCACGGCACCGGGAAATCGAGTGGCGCTCCGGCGACGATCGAGCCCAGCCGCCCGACATTGACGGGATGGAAGCCGTCGACGTCCTTGGCAGGATCGACCGCCAACAGCACATGCGACGTCTCGATGTGCTTGGGCAGCGGCAGTTGTACCAGGATGCCGTTGATCGCCGGATCACCATTGAGTTTTGCTATCAACGCCAGGAGCTCGGCCTCGGTGGTCTCGGCACCCAGCCTGTGATCAAGGCTCGCCATGCCGAGTTCGGCCGCAAGCTTGCCCTTGCTGCGGACATAGACCTGGCTCGCCGGATCGGCGCCCACGAGGATTGTCGCCAGGCCAGGCTTGGGCGCACCGGACGCCACCAGCTCGGCCACACCCTTGGCCACGCGATGGCGCAGGCCGGCGGCGAAAGCTTTTCCATCGATCAGTTTTGCGTCAGTCATGCTCGCGCACCCATTTGACGATCCGGTCGGCGAGCGCCGCGGGCTCTCCGGAAATGGTCAGTACCTTGTCCCGAGCGGCAGCGCCCCGCAGGACATCGAAGGCAGATCTGGGCAGGCGCCACTCGGCCGCAAGCAACGCGACCACGGCGGCGTTGGCCTTGCCATCCTCTGCCGGTGCCGTCACCGCGGCTTTCAGTGCGCCTTGGGCGGAGCATTCGAGCGCCGTGCGGCGCGCCCGAGGTTGCGCCCGCAACTCGACGGTCACACCCCGGTCAGTACGGCGGAGGAATACCGGATCGGCCAAGGCGGCGGGTCAGCGCAAGAAGGCAGGCCAGACGTATTCCCACAGGAGGCTGCGGACGAAGAACAGGCCGAGCAGCAGGATGACGGGCGAGATGTCGACGCCGCCCAGGTTGGGCAGGATCCGGCGAATCGGTCGAAGCACCGGTTCGGTCAGGCGATAAAGCACATCGACCACCATCCGGATGAACTGGTTGCTCACATTGATGACGCCGAACGCCACCAGCCAGCTCATGATTGCGCCCGCAATCACGATCCAGGTGTAGATGTCGATCACCTTGTCGATCAGCACTGCTAGCGACAGCATCGCGTCCCCGCCTTCAGATGCCGGCAGGCTGCCGGCCGCGCGCACCCTACCCGTCGGGGATTGCCGATCACAAGCCTATTTCAGGCTCGCAGGTCAGGCCCGTGACAGGGCAAGTTCGACGCTTCCGATCCGGATCGCGCGAGCGGCGCTGATGTCGCGCGGACCGTGCTCGGGCAAGAGACGGGCGCCGTCGATGAAGGTCCCCCCGGCGCTGCCCAGGTCCTCGATCCCGAGCCTGCCGCCGGCCGCCAGCAGACGGGCATGAGGCCTGCCGACCGACGGATCGGGTAGCGAGAGATCCGTCGGCAGGGCCGCAGGCGCCGCCGTGAGTACATAAGTCCCCGACGCCCCGTCGACGGCCAATGCCACGATGCCGCCGCCGGCGACCGTGCCGGCAAGTTGCCAGCCGCGCCGGTCAGCCAGCGCCATCGAGGGCGACGCCAGCGCGGCAGGTGCCGACGGGCCCGCTCCGCCGGCCGGCCCCGTGGCGGATGCTGTCGCGAAGCCCGGTGCGGCGCCGGCGGCGGGCTCATCGCGCGGCCAGCGCATGAAGGCGAACACCCACAACAGGACCAGCGGCACGATCGTGCCCACGCCGGTCAGCGTCAGCAGGATGGCGCCCAGGCCCGTCCAGCCCGGCAGGCCCGCCTTCTCGACGATCCGCCAGGCCATCCAAGCAGCCAGTACCGTGCCGACGACGGCAAAGGCACCGGTGAGTCCGAAGAAGCCCATCAGCGCCGCGATCTCCGCGCCCATCACCTAGCGCCGCCCCGGCGAGGCTTCGCCGTTGGGCCAGGTACTGAAAGCCAGCACGGCCATGACGATGAACGAGCCGATCAACGGCACGAGATGGAACAGCGACAGCGCGCCCGAGAAGCCTGCCCTCGTACAAATCCGCCAGGTCGGGATGATCAGCACGAGCGCCAGCAACAGGTGCCCGATCAGGAAGGCCGACACGATGAGCGTGCCGAGGCCGAGGATCCAGGTCACGGGGTCCCCCATGATCTAGACGAGGGCCACGACTTCGATCTCGACCAGCACGTCGCGCGGCAGGCGCGCCACCTCCACCGTCGAGCGGGCGGGCGGATTGGCGCCAAAATATTCCGGACGGCCGTAGACCTCGTTCATGGCGGTGAAGCTGTCCATGCTTTTAAGGAACACGGTGGTCTTGACCGATCGGTCGAGATCGCTGCCGGTGGCCTTCAGAACCGCGCGCAAATTCTTCAGGACCTGGTGCGTCTGCTCGGCGATTCCGCCGGCAACGAGATCGCCCGTTGCCGGATCGAGGGGAATTTGCCCCGCGCAGAAGACCATCCCGTTGGCCACGATCGCCTGAGAGTAAGGTCCGAGCGCCTTGGGGGCCGTGTCCGTCTGAACCGCCTTCTTGCCGTTTGCCACTGGTTTACCTCTTCGTCGAAAAAGCCGGCTGGACGCTAACATAGACCGGTTTGCTTGACAGGTGCCCCGGCAACCATTATCCGCGCGGTTCTCCAGGTCGGAGGGGGCTGTAGCTCAGCTGGGAGAGCGCCTCGTTCGCAATGAGGAGGTCAGGGGTTCGATCCCCCTCAGCTCCACCAACCACCCCGACCCGCTTCCCTGGCCGCATTCACTGGCTTGCCGCACGCCGTCGCGGCACTATTGCAGTCGATGCGCAGACGCAAACGACCTACGCCCGCCGAACTCGGCCTCTCGGCCGAAGAGGGCCGCGTTCTCGCCGCGTTGCGCACGCCGCAGCGCGTGCAGGAGTTCGTCGTCGGCCTGCCGGCCAATTTCGAGCAGGGAGGTGACACCTTGCGGTCGGTCCGCGGCGTGCTGCGCCATCGCAAGGCGCATTGCATCGAAGCGGCCTTCGTTGCCGCCTGTGCGCTGTGGCTACATGGCGATCCGCCCCTGCTCATGGACCTGACCGCGAAGGGCGATGCCGATCACGTCGTCGCCCTCTTCCGCCGCGACGGCTGCTGGGGGGCAATCTCCAAGAGCAATCACGCTTGGCTGCGCTGGCGCGATCCCGTCTATCGCAGCCTCCGCGAACTCGCGATGTCGTACTTCCACGAGTACTTCAACAAGGGCCGCAAGACGCTTCGCACCTATTCGGCGTCGGTTGATCTGCGCCGCTTTCCGCCCGGCATGTGGATCACTAACGAGGAAGACTGTTGGGATGTCGGCGCCGCCGTCGACGACTCGCGTCACTACCGGCTGATCACGCCGGTGCAGATGCGCTGGCTCATGTCGCCGGACGCCACCGTGATGCGCGCTGACAGCCTGGTTCAATACGAAAGCCGCGATCGCAAGACGGCCCGAAGGTACTGAGGAGCATCACGATGAGGTATGCGATCCTCGGCTTTTTGCTCTCGGTGCTCGGCGCGGCGCCGGTCGCCGCGCAGATTCCACCGGAGTGGCAGGCGGCGGCCCAGGCCGTGATCGGCGAGCTGGAGCGCGACACGCCACGGGCCGCCAAGCCGTGGGGACCCGAGCTGACGCAAGGCTGGAACCTCGCGCGCGCCTGGCGCAAGCACAACAACGGCAACATCGAGATCATCCTTGCCGAGTATCTCACCTTCACCGCTCTCTGCCGCCGCGGCTGCAGCGGCAGCACGATCAAAGGCCAAGGCTATGTCGCGGTCGCCGAGCAGGCGAAAGCGCTGCGCAACCAGAATGGCGGGGCCTATGCGATGGCCTCCAATGCGCATGCCTGGCTTGCTGGCCTGCCCGATCCCAGCGGTGCTGCGCAGAAGAACGCCGCTCTCTGGGCGAAGGACCTCGACGTGGCGTCGGCCGACTTCGCCACCAGCAACATCTACGCGCTAGCCTGGCTGTTGGCCCGCAACCGGGCGACGCCCGCCGAACAGGCCGACGCCTTCGCACGGTTCGCGATTTTCGTGCAAGGCAAGGCCTGGATCGGCGCGCACTGCCTCGACATCTCGAAGGTGGCGACGGTGCTCGACGCGCCGCCGCGGATCGACGCCTGCAAATGAAAAGGGGGCGCCCAGCGCCCCCTTCCGATCCTCAGGAAGCAGCCTCTATTCGGCCGCGATCGAGTCCTGCACGAACTTCTTCTTGTCGAAGTCATCGGCGACCTGGAGGTCGTTGCCGATCAGCTGATTGATGTCGATCTTGGCGTATTCCATCACGCCCATGTCACCCAGCGCCTTCTGCACCTTGGGCCCGAACAGGCCGATCTCCTTGAGGATCGGCACGATGCGGGTGAACAGCCTGGAACGGAACGCCTGCATGGCGCCCGAGTTGTAGGCGTATTCCATCAGCTTATCGACCGGCAGGCCCGACCGCATCCAGACCTCGGCCTGGTTGAAGCGGTCGCGCATGAAGTAGAGCGCCTCGACCGTGAATTCCTCGCGCTCGGCGCGCTCGGCGTCGGAGAGATGCGGGTAGTATTCGCGCAGGGCCATGCGGCCGAACGTGACGTGGCGCGCCTCGTCCTGCATCACGTAGGCGTTCACCGACGCGGCCAGGTTGTTCTTGGCGCTGTCGCGGATGCGCTGGAAGGCAGCGAGCGCCAGGCCTTCGATCAGAACCTGCATGCCGAGATAGGTCATGTCCCAGCGGCGGTCGGTCAGCGTCTGCTCAAGCAGCTGCTTGAGCGACGGCGTTATCGGGTAGGCGCACTTGAACTTTTCGTGGATCAGCCGCTTGTAGCTCTCGACGTGGCGGGCCTCGTCCATCACTTGGGTGGCGGCATAGAACTTGGCGTTCATGTCCGGCACGGTATTGACGATCTTGGCCGTCGCAATCAGCGCACCCTGCTCACCGTGCATGAACTGGCAGATGGAGTGGCACTGCAGGTTGAAGCGCAGCCAGTCCTTCTCCTTTTCGGTCATCTTTTCCCAGAAGGGCGAGCCGTAGATCGGAATGCTCTCGTCGGCCATGCCCATCGGGTTGCCTTCGAACAGCTCCTGCGTCCAGTCGATGCGCGTGGAGGTGTCCCACTGCTGCTGCTTGCCCTTCTCGTAGAGGTTCAGCAGGTCGGACGAGCCCTCGTCGTATTCCCAATTGAAGGCAATCTCGGTGGCGCCATCGAATTTCCAGCCCGTCGTTTCGACCGGCAGCGCGTAGATCTTCTGTGTGCTCATGTGTCTCTTGCCTCCTGACGCTGAAAGCGGTCCCATCCCGGGGAGCCGGAGCGGCAATTATGACGCTCCGTTCATTTTTCTAGGCGGAAACTATCACAAGCTGATAGACGAGTCCCGCGGTTTTCAGGGTACGTGAGCACGGATTTTCCCATGGCCTATCATCAGTTGCGCATCGCTAAAATCATCCAGGAAACGCCAGATGCGCGCTCCTTCGTTTTCGAGATTCCAGCCGATCTGGCCGAGAAGTTCCGCTACCGGGCCGGGCAGTTCCTGACCTTCCGGGTGCCCCATGCCGACGGCGCCTTCAACCGCTGCTATTCGCTGTCCAGCGCACCGGGGATCGACGGCCTGCCCAAGGTCACCGTGAAACGGGTGGCAGGCGGCAAGGGTTCCAACTGGTTCCACGACGCCCTCAAGGAGGGTGGCAGCCTGGACGTGCTGCCGCCGGCCGGCCGCTTCGTGCTGGGCGACGGCGATGCACCGCTGCTGCTGTTTGGCGGCGGCAGCGGCGTCACGCCCATGATGGCGCTGATCAAGAGCGCACTCAAAACCAGCAAGCGCCGGATGCGCCTATTCTATGCCAATCGCGACAAGCCCTCGATCATCTTCGACGCCGAGTTCGAGGTGCTGATCAAGGCCAACCCTGGCCGGCTCGAGGTGATCCACCATCTCGATGCCGCGCAGGGCCTCACCAAGCCCGAGGAAATCGCGGCCGCCCTGAGAGGCTTTGAAGATGCCGAGGCATATCTCTGCGGCCCTGGTCCGTTCATGACCCTGGTGGAGAACACCCTGCTGGCGGCCGGACTGCCGCGCGAGCGCGTGCGCATCGAGCGCTTCGAGGCCTCGGGCAATGACGCGGTGCCGGTCGAGCCGGCGGAAGGCGAAGTGATCCCGAGCGAGATCACCATCCATTTCGAGGGCAAGACGCACAAGGTGCCCTACCAGAAGGGCCAGACGATCCTGGTCGCGGCGCGCGCCGCCGGGCTCAATCCGCTGTCGTCCTGCGAAGAGGGCTTCTGTGCCTCATGCGCGGCCAAGCGCATCAAGGGCAAGGTCGTTCTCGCCAACAACGATATCTATACGGCCGACGATCTCGCCAACGACTGGATACTCACCTGCCAGGGTCATTGCTTCGGCCCCGAGGTCGAGATCACCTACGACGTGGTCTAACTCGCAAGGATCATTCGGCCGCGATCGCCTTTTCGACGAACATCTTCTTGTCGAACTCCTCGGCCACCTTGCCGTCGTTGGCGAGCTGTTCGGTGACGTTGATGTCGGCATATTCCATCACGCCCATTTCGCCGAAGGCCTTGCGCACGCGAGGCCCCCACAGGCCGATATCCTTCACCGTCGGCACGACGCGGCTGAACAGGCGGCCGCGGAAAGAGTTCATCTGCTTGGAGTTGTAGTGGATGTCGTCGAGAGTCTTGGCCGGTAACCCCAGCCGCTCCCATACTTCCGACTGGTTGAAGCGGTCGCGCATGAAATGGAGCGCTTCGACCACGAATTCCTCACGCTCGTCGCGCTCGGCGTCGGAGAGGTGCGGGTAGTATTCGCGCAACGCCAAGCGCCCGAACGACACGTGGCGCGCCTCATCCTGCATGACGTAAGCGTTGACGGCGCCGGCCAGCGTATTGCCCGCCTTGTCGCGAATCGACTGGAAGGCGGCGAGCGCCAGCCCCTCGATCAGCACCTGCATGCCGAGATAAGTCATGTCCCAGCGCCGATCGGTCAGGATCTGCTCGAGCAGCGTCTTCAGTGCCTTGTTGATCGGATAGGCGACCTGGAACTTCTCGTGCAACAGGCGCTTGTAGGCCTCGACGTGACGCGCCTCGTCCATCACCTGGGTCGCAGCATAGAACTTGGCGTTCATGTCGGGAACGGTTTCGACGATTTTCGACGTGGCGATCAGGGCGCCCTGCTCGCCGTGCAGGAACTGCGAGATCGAATTGGCCTGGAGATGAAGGCGTAGCCACGCCTTCTCCTTGTCGGTCATCTTGTTCCAGTAGTCGGTGCCGTAGATCGAGATGGCCTCGTCCTTGAGCTCCATCGGATTGTCGGGATTGAGTTCGAGCGACCAGTCGAGCCGCTTGCTGGCGTCCCACTGCTGTTGCTTGCCCTTCTCGTAGAGCTCGAGCAGCGGCGCCGAGCCGTCCTCGTATTCCCAGTTGAAGAGCATTTCGACTTTGCCGTCGAACGTCCATTGCGTCGTCTCGACGGGCAAAGCGTAGATACGTTGCGTGCTCATGGCGCTGCCCTCCCGGGCGGATTTCAGTGTCCGTAGCCAAAAAATGACGCCTTGTTCACCTTCTGGCAAGTCCCTATTTCGTTTAGGGTTGAAGGCGATAGCCGCCGCGGTCGGTGATCAGGATGGCGGCACTGGCCGGATCCTTCTCGATCTTCTGGCGCAGGCGGTAGATGTGGGTTTCGAGCGTATGCGTCGTGACGCCCGCGTTGTAACCCCAGACCTCGTTCAGCAAGACATCGCGCGCCACCGGGCGGTCACCGGCACGAAACAGGTATTTCAGGATCGAGGCTTCCTTGTCGGTGAGCCGGACCTTCTTCTTGCCGCCCTTCTCCATCAGCAACTTGGCCGCCGGATGAAATTCGTAGGGCCCGATGGTCATGACCGCGTCCTCGCTGCGCTCGTGCTGGCGCAGGTGGGCGCGCAGCCGGGCGAGCAGGACGTTGATGCGGAACGGCTTGGTGACGTAGTCGTTGGCGCCCGATTCGAGGCCCAGGATCGTGTCGGCGTCGCTATCGGCGGCGGTGAGCATGATGACGGGTGAGCGCACACCCTGGCGCCGCATCAGCTTGCACAGCTCTCGTCCGTCCATGTCGGGCAGGCCGATGTCGAGCAGGATGGCGTCGTAGTGGGCCAGCTTGGCTTTCTCCAGCCCCTCGGCGGCGGTGCCGACCTGGATAGTGGTGAAGCCGTCATAGAGATCGAGCTGCTCGGCCAGGACAGTGCGTAGCGCCTGGTCATCGTCGACCAGCAGGATTTTCTTGCCACGATTGTTTACAGACATGCTGATGCTACCTGCGCGCCGCCCGGGAACACTCTATATGGTACGCGGAACGGGCAAAAGCGGTTCACTTCGACGAAAATCCACCCCATGTTAAAGGAAAGCATGATCCCGGGTCAGGTTCATTCCCGTACCGCCTCAGCGCTCGCCGCCGTCGAGCGCGCCATGGCGGAGTTGCGTCGCGGTGGCATCGTCCTGATACGCGACGACGATGGCTGCAGCGGGCTGGCGATTGCCGCCGAATCCTGCGGCCCGCGGGCACTCCAGCGCCTCCAGGGCCTTGCCCAGGCAGCACCCGTACTGGTCACTACGCGCCGCCGCGCCGAGGCCATCGGCATGGAAATTCCGCCCCACATCGCCGGCGGCATGGGCGAGACCAACAAACCGATCACCCTCGACCTGCCCGAGGGCGTGCCGGTCGACGTCATTCTGCGGCCGCACGAGGTCGATCCGCCCGATCACCAGGGCGGGGCGACCCGCCATGTGGCACTCCGCCATCTGTCGCGGCCCGTGGCGAGCCACGCGCCGCTGATCGCCCAGACGGCGATCGAACTCGCCAAGCTTTCGCGCCTACTGCCCGCCGTCGTGCTGGGACCGCTCAGCCGCGACCCCAACAACAAGCGGCGCGACTGGGCTCGCGAGCAGGATCTGATCTACGTCGAAGCCGCCGACATTCTGGCCTACGAAGACACCGCCGCGCGCAACCTCCAGCAGGTGGCGCAGGCGCATGTGCCGCTCGAGGGCGCCGAGAACGCCCGCATCCTCGCTTGGCGGCCGAGCGACGGCGGCAAGGAGCATCTCGCCATCGTGGTCGGCGAGATCGACCCGACCGAGCCGGTGCTGATCCGGCTCCATTCCGAATGCTTCACCGGCGATCTTCTGGGCTCGCTGCGCTGCGACTGCGGCGTGCAGCTGCGTGGCGCCATCGCCGAGATCGCCAAGCAAGGCTCGGGGGTACTGCTCTATCTCGCGCAGGAAGGCCGCGGCATCGGCCTCGTCAACAAGCTACGCGCCTACGAGCTGCAGGACGACGGCTTCGACACCATCGACGCCAACGAGCAGCTCGGCTTCGACGCCGACGAACGCATCTATGCGCCGGCCGCGACCATGCTGGCCCGCATGGGCATCCAGCGGGTGCGGCTGATGACCAACAATCCGGAGAAGATCCGCGGGCTGGAGCGTTACGGCATCGAGGTCGCCGAACGCGTGGCCCACGCCTTCCCGGCCAACGGTCACAACGAGAACTACCTGCGCACCAAGGCCGAACGCGCGGGACACTTGCTGTAGGCCCCTCAACACCGGCTTGATCCAAGTCACTCCACGCCTGCCCGGCGGGCGCTAACGTACAGTTTTGGAGTATCGGGTAATGCGCGTCGGAGTTCCCAGGGAAATCAAGGACCATGAATACCGCGTCGGCCTCGTGCCCTCGTCGGTGGCCGAACTCGTGCGTCACGGTCATGAGGTTCTGGTGGAGCATGGGGCTGGCCTCGGCGCCGGCCTCGATGACGACCTCTACGTCGCCGCCGGTGCCAGGATTGCGGCGGATGCCGCAATGGTTTTCGCCGAGGCCGAACTGATCGTAAAGGTCAAGGAGCCGCTGCCGGCGGAGCGTTCTCGGCTGCGGCGCGGCCAGGTGTTGTTCACCTATCTCCATCTCGCCCCCGATCCGGAGCAGACGCGCGCGCTCCTTGCCAGCGGCGTGACGGCGATCGCCTACGAGACCGTCACATCGCCCGTCGGCGGGCTGCCACTGCTGACGCCGATGTCGGAGATTGCCGGTCGGCTCGCGCCGCAAGTCGGCGCCCGCTATCTGGAACGCACGGAAGGCGGCCGCGGCGTGTTGCTGGGCGGTGTGCCCGGCGTGCCGCCTGCCGAGGTCGTCGTGCTGGGCGGCGGCGTGTCTGGTACCCATGCCGCTACCATTGCGCTCGGCATGGGCGCCACGGTGTTCGTGGTCGATCGCTCCGGCGAGGCACTGCGGCGCATTGCGGCGCAGTTCCCCGGCGTGCGGACGATCTTCTCGACCCACGACGCACTCGCCCACATCCTGCGCCGCGCTGACCTTCTGGTTGGCGCCGTGCTGGTGCCAGGGGCTGCCGCCCCGAAGCTTGTGACCCGCGAAATGGTGGCCGCGATGAAGTCCGGCAGTGTGATCGTCGACATCGCCATCGATCAGGGTGGCTGCTGCGAGACCTCGCGCCCGACCACGCATTCCCATCCGACCTACCTCGAAGAGGGCGTGATCCACTACTGCGTCACCAACATGCCGGGGGCGGTTGCCCGGACCTCGACCTTTGCCCTGAACAACGCCACGCTGCCGTTCGTGCTGGCGCTCGCCGACAAGGGCTGGCGGCAGGCCATCGCCGACGACCCGCACCTGCGTAACGGACTCAACGTTCATGCCGGGCAGCTCACCTGCCGGCCGGTCGCGGAAGCCCAGGGCCTCGTCTTCATCCCGCCCGACGGGGTGGTCTGAAGGAGCGGGCGATGGCCGATCGTCCTGTCCTGGTGTTCGATCTCGAGACGGTGCCCGACGTGCACGCCTATGCCGCAACCGCCGGGCTCGAGGGTCGCCCCGAGCGGACGGTGCGCGAACAGATGGGCGATAAGTTCCCCCGCCAGATCTTCCATCGCATCGTCTGCATCGGCGCCCTCAAGGCCCGTCGCGCGGACGATGGCGCTTGGCAGGTGCAGGCGCTCGCCGCCCCCCATCTCGGCGAGCGATCCGAACGGGACATGATCCAGGATCTCGCCGACAGGGTCGCCGACCTCGACCCGCGCCTCATCACCTTCAACGGCATTTCCTTCGATCTGCCGGTCCTGCGCTATCGGGCGATGATCCATTCCATAAGTGCGCCCGGCTTGGCGAGGCGGCGCTACTTCGAGCGGTTCGGCCCGGATACCGTCGACCTCTGCGACATGCTTTCCGGATTCGAGCGCCATGCCCGGGTGACGCTGCATCAGCTCAGCCGCGTGCTGGACCTGCCGGGCAAGCCGGAAGGCGTCGACGGCAGCGAGGTCGAGACCATGGTGCGGGGCGGCAAGCTCGACGAACTGGCGCGCTATTGCACCAGCGACGTGGTCAACACCTACCGGGTCTGGCTGCGCTACGAGCTGTTTCGCGGCCGCCTCGGTGAGGTCGAATTCGCCGCCAGCGAAAGATCCCTGGCGGCCTTTCTCGCGACCAACGACAGTCGCCCGTCGACCTGAAAAGTTCGACATAGCCTGCCGATCCTGTGACTACCTCGCAGGTAGTTGCCGATCTGCCGCGCCATGCCAAGTGCTTGCGACCATGAACGAGCGGACAGGCGTCCTGATTGCGGTGCTGTCGAGTGCGCTGGGCGGCGGCGCGGCCGTGGCAACACGCTTCCTGATCGGCGGCCTCGATCCCATCGCGCTCGCCGCGGTGCGCTTCGGCGGCGGCGCGCTCTGCCTGCTGCCGCTGGCGCTGCTGCTGCGGCCGAAGTGGCCGGCACGGGCCGACTGGCCGGCCGTGGCCGGGCTGGGCTTCCTCTTCTATGCGGTGTTCATCGTCTTCTACAATCTGGCGCTCTCCTACACGACCGTCGGGCGCGGCACGCTGGCGCTGTCGACGTTGCCACTGATGACCATGGTGGTGGGTGCCCTGCTCGGCGTCGAGGCGCTGAGCGCCCGCAAGACGGCCGGTGTGCTGCTGGCCACGGGCGGCGTGGCGCTGGCGCTCACCGCGAGCCTCGGGACGGCGCCCGACGGCGCCTGGCGCGGCGACCTGATCATGGCCGGCGCCACGCTCTGCATGGCGCTCTACAACGTCTTCGCGCGGCCCTTCATCGCGCGCTCGAGCGCTCTCGGCTTCCTCACTCTCGGCATGGCGGTCGGCGGCGGCGCGCTGATCACTCTCTGCCTCGTCACCGGGCGAACGGCCCTGCTGCTGTCCCTCGACACGACCCAGATGCTCACCGGGATCTATCTCGCGGTCGGCGGCGGCGCGCTCGGCTTCTTCCTCTGGGTCGTGGCGCTCCGCCATGCGAGCCCGACGCGGGTCGCCAACACCATCACGGTCAATCCGCTGATCGCCATGGCGGCGGGAACCATGCTGCTGGGCGAACCGGTCACCGCCACCCTGGTACTGGGCCTTGTTGCCGTCTGCGCCGGCGTCTGGGTAGCGACGACATAGCACTGTCGCCCGCTTTGGGCGTTCATTCTCCCGTTGCGCGAAATTCTGGAAATGATTTCCTCGTCCGCGGCAAACATCGCAGAATATAAAAAATCCTGACGTGTCCAGCGTGCCAAGATGCGGGATGCTGGGGACGAAGGGGGTTCTGCATGACATTGCCTGTGCCAACGCTCGATCACGTTGTCATCAACGCGCGCGACGACATGGACCGCGCCGCCGACATCTACCGGCGGCTCGGGTTTACGCTCACTGAGCGCGGCTATCATTCGCTGGGCTCGATGAACCACCTCGCCATGTTCGGCACCGATTACCTCGAGCTGATCGCCATCCCAAAGGGCGCCACGACCGGCCGCATGGATCTGCTGACCTTCCCGTTTGGCCTCAACGGTCTGGTGTTCGGCTCCGAGGATTCGGCCATCACCTATAGCGAACTCACCAAGGTGGGTGTCCCCGTCGACCCGCCGGTCGAGTTCACACGACCGGTGAAAGTCGACGGCAAGGAACATGATGCCCGCTTTCGCACCGTGCGCATGAAGGCCGGCGTCGTGCCCTATGGTCGGGTCTATTACTGCCATCATTTCACGCGCGGCCTGGTGTGGCGTGACGAGTGGCGCCACCACGCCAACGGCGTTGTGGCCGTGGTCCGTGCCCTGATCGTGGAGCCCGATCCGGCCAAGGGTGCCAAGCTCTATGCCGACATGTTCGGCCCGGAATCGGTGCGCGACATCAAGGGCGGCAAGAGCGTGGTCGTCGGCAATTCGCGCTTCGATATCGTGACCGAAGCGGCGCTTCGCGCCGAGTTCGGCGATTCGACGCCCGATGCCGAAGGTCGCCCCGCGTACATGGCCGGCCTCACCTTCCGCACGGTTTCGGTGGCGAAGGTGGCGCGTACTTTGCAGGACGGGAAGATCAGTGGTGTGGTTCAGGGCGCGGGACGGCTGGTCGTGCCGGCCAAGCAGGCGATGAACGCCGTGCTGGAGTTCATCGAGTAGGCATGGTGACGATAAAATACGACAACCAGGGCGATGCGATCTCGCGCGACGTGCCGCGCGAGGCGCCGGCGCTGATCGATGCCGGCGGCAATGGAAGCGATCGCACCTATACCTATGGCGACATCCTGCGCCTGAGCGGCGCCGTGGCGAGAGGCTTGCAGAAGCGCGGCCTCAAGCGCGGCGAGCGCGTGGCGATCATTTCGGCCAATCGCGCCGAGTTCCTGCTCACCTTCCTCGGCGCCCTGCAGGCAAGCCTGGTCGCGGTGCCGGTGAATTACAAGCTGCCAGCCGAGACTGTCGCCTACATCGTGGACGATTGCGGCGCCAGGCTGGTGATCGGCGACGACGCACGGCTCGCGCTTGCACCCCAAAGTGTGCCGAAGATTTCCTTCGACTCTGATTTCTCGTCACTTCTCGATGATGGCCCGTTCACGCCGGCCAAGATGCAGCCCACGGAACCCGCGATGTTCCTCTACACATCGGGCTCGACGGGGCGGCCCAAAGGCGTGGTGCTGTCGCACTACTCGCATCTCTGGGCGATCAGCCAGCGCGTGCGGCGGCCGGTGTCGATCGGCCAGCGCTCACTGGTGGCAGCGCCGCTCTATCATATGAATGGGCTGGCCATGTGCCAGACGACGCTGTCCCACGGCGACACCATCGTCCTGCTGCCGCAGTTCACGACCAGGGGCTACATCGAGGCCGCTGCCAGGCATCGTGTGGCGTTCCTCACCTCCGTGCCGACCATGATCGCCATGATGCTGCGCGAGCGCGAGCTGCTGACCCAATCCGACCTGTCGGCGGTCGAGGCCGTGCGCATGGGCTCGGCGCCCATCACCCAGGCGCTGATCGATCAGGTGCGCGCCGTGTTCCCCAAGGCCCAGATCAGCAACGGCTACGGCACCACCGAGGCCGGCCCCGTCGTGTTCGGCCCGCATCCCAAGGGCATCCCGCAGCCCGAACTCTCGACCGGCTATCCGCACCCGGACGTCCAGCTCCGCCTGGTCCGCGACGGCCGGGAAGTGCAGGACGAGGGTGAGCTCGAGATGAAGTGCGGCGCGCTGATGACGCACTATCACAAGCTGCCCGAGGTCACCGCCCGGGCGATCACACCGGACGGCTACTACCGCACCAGCGACGTGTTCCGCCGCGACGAGAACGGCTTCTTCTATTTCGTCGGCCGCGTCGACGACATGTTCGTGTGCGGCGGCGAGAACATCTATCCCGGCGAAGTCGAGACGATGCTGGAGCGCCATCCCGGCATCCACCAGGCGGCCGTCATCGCCGTGCCCGACGACCTCAAGGGCCACAAACCCATCGCCTTCGTCGTCAAGGCGCCCGGCGCCGCGGTCGACGAGCAGGCGATAAAGACCTATGCGCTGGCCAACGCGCCCGCCTATCAGCATCCGCGCCGCGTCTTCTTCGTCGATGAGATGCCGCTCGCCGGCACCAACAAGATCGACAAGCGCGTGCTCGCCAGGCAGATCCCAACGGGAGGAGACATCCAGAGATGAAAGCAGCCGTCATCCGCGAGCACGGCGGCCCCGCCGTGCTGAATTTCGAGACCAGTTTCCCCGATCCCACGCCGGGCGAGGGCGATGTGATCGTGGCCGTGAAGGCCTCCTCGCTCAACTACCACGACGTCTTCACCCGCCGCGGCATGCCCGGCATCAAAGTGCCGATGCCCGCCATCATGGGCCTCGACGTCGCGGGCGAGATCGCCGAGGTCGGCGCCGGCGTCACCGGCTGGAGGAAGGGCGACCGCGTGCTGGTCGATCCGATCAACCGCGTCGAGGGCGGCCTGATGGGCGAGACCGTGCATGGCGGCCTCGCCGAGTTCTGCAAGGCGCGCGCCCATCAGCTCATACGGATTCCCGACGGCGTGAACTTCGCCGACGCCGCCGCCCTTCCCGTCGCCTACGGCACGGCGCTGCGCATGATGGTGACCAACGGCCATGTCGCGAAGGGCGAGAAGGTCCTGATCCTGGGCGCTTCGGGCGGCGTCGGCGTCTGCTGCCTGCAGCTCGCCAAGCTCGCCGGCGCCGAGGTCATCGCCTGCGCCGGCACCGACGCCAAGGCCCGGCGCCTGGCCGAGCTCGGTGCCGACAAGACGATCAACTACGTCGAGAAGGACTTCATGAAGGAAATCTTCGCGATGTACGGCAAGCCGACGCGGCGCGGCGCCGGCACCGACCAGGGCGTCGACGTAGTGGTGAACTACACCGGCGGCGACACCTGGGTGAACTCGATGAAGTGCCTCAAGGTCGGCGGCCGCCTGCTGACCTGCGGCGCCACCGCGGGCTACGACCCCAAGGAGGACATCCGCTTCATCTGGACCTTCGAACTGAAGGTGCTGGGCTCCAACGGCTGGATGCGCACCGACATCGAGAAGCTGCTGGACCTGGTGCAGAGCGGCAAGCTCAAGGTGTTGGTCGACAAGATCTATCCGCTGGCCGAGGCCCGGGAGGCGTTGCGCGTGATCGAAGACCGCGAAGTGTTCGGCAAGATCGTGGTGGCGCCATGAGCGAGACCATCCAGCCGCTGAGCGGCGACGAGCTGCAGAAGATGCTCGACAATTCGCCGTTCATCGCCTTCCTCGGCCTCAAGGTCACCGAGGCCGACCCGGTCAGGGAGCAGGTCACCATGAGCTGCGTCATGCGGCCGGAGTTCGAGCGCGGCAAGGGCACCGGCCAATGGCACGGCGGCCCGATCGCCGCGATCATCGACACCGTCGGCGACTATGCGCTGATCATGGCGCTGCGTCGCGGCCTGCCGACCATCAACTTCCGCGTCGATTATCTCCGGCCCGCGATCAAGACGGCGCTCACCATCACGGCGCGCGTGCGCCGTGCCGGCAAAAGTGTGGGCGTGGTCGATGTCGACGTGTTCAACGACCAGAAGGCGCTGGTCGCCGTCGGCCGCGCCACCTATTCGACGTTGGCCGGCTGACCTCCGGTTCAGCTATGATCGGGCGCATGAAGATGCGCTTCGTTTCGCTCGCTCCCGTCCTTGCCCTCGGCCTCGCCGCCCTTTCCGCCCCCGCGACCGCCCAGACCATGGAGTTCGGCTGCCCCGACGTCGGCACCACCTTCACCTTCGACAGCGGCACCAAGGTCGTCTCGCGCGGTCGCGACGGCATGGACTGCAGGATGGACACGGTGGGTGGTGCGCCCTTCAAGGTGCGCGGCCTGATCCTGGCCAACCCGGCGCCCGACGGCAGCGACACCTCCGCCTTCATCGCAGCGCTGCGGCCCGAGCGCCTGTGGCCGCTGGAAGTCGGCAAGAAGATCGAGGCGCGCTACAGCGCCGGCGGCCGCACTTGGACCTACATCCTCTCGGTGCCGCGCGCCGAGAAGCGTCCCGGCCCCGGCCGTGTCCCGATCGACACCTTCGTGATCGAGATGAACGAGCAGGGCGACAAGGGCGAGCGTTCGGTCTCGCGCTGGTGGATCTCGCCCGCCGACAAGTACGCCATCCGCTTCGATTCCTCGACCAGCGCCGGCGTCGCCAACCGCGCCGTCGTGACCGAGGTCACGCGCTAGGCACCGACAAACGGCACCATTGCGGCCTACTTCCTCCAGTAGGTCATGGCGCGCACGTTCGTGTGGGGGCCGACATAGGCCTCGATGAACATGTCGCCTTCGTGCTGGCAGTGATGGTTGCGAACGCCCCGGACTATGCGACTGCAGGCGAGGCAGTCGGGACAGTCTGCGACAGGCCGCGGCGAACACTGAAAGCCGCGCTCCGAAACGAGCGCTTGCCGCCCCTTCTTCTCGATGAGATCACGCAGAAAGTCCGCCATGCTCGCGCTATCGATCCAGGTGTTGGCGGGTTCCCGGTAGTCGCCGTGAGGTCCGATGTTATGGCTGAAGTGGTAAGCGTATCTGGTCGTGATCTCATCGGTCGGCGGACAGACCGGAATAATCATGCAAGCTGCAGTGCCAGCCGAGATGAACAGAAGGACAAGCGCTGACGCAAGACGGCATTGAAAAAACTTCGGCATGCTCACATTCGGTTGCAGAGGCGAGCATGCCGAGAGTTGCATTCTCGTTCCACCAATCTTTGGTTGTATCCCGGCGGATGCGCTATGGCGCGTCTCTCACCGGGAAGATTGGGGGAGCCACGTAGCGCTCGTACTTCGAATCGAGCAGATCGCGGCCCCAGCCGGAGAACCGGCGACCCATCCCGGCGTCCCGGATGGCGCGATCCAGGTCGAGGCCCATCGCCTTGCCCAGTGTGAAGGCCACCGAGTTGCTGTTCTGGATCTGGCCGCCGTCAGTGCCGAGCTCGTAAGAAAGATCATGCGCTTTGTAGTCGAACTTCTGTGCCGTGATCGCCTGTGCGGCGGCGCTGCCTTTTGCCCAGATCTTGTCGATCTCGTCTTTCGAAGCCGACCCCACGGTCGCGACCGTGAACGTCCGACCACCAATGGGTGATCCGCTGTAGTCACCCGCCCCGAGATGCGCTCCATCCATTCCCATCATCACCCTCGCGCCGTTGTGCTGGGAATGCGCAAGCCCATGCAGTTCCTTGACCGGATTACCGTCGGGATCGATGAGCGCCAGGAAGGCATGTCCACGATGGGCGACCGGCAGGTACTTCAGTTCAATCCGCCAGTTGCCTTGCTGGTTGGGGTACATGATCTCGGCGGGGTTTGGGTCGGCCATCATCCTCTCCGTTGAAAGAAAAAGGCCGCCCGGAGGGGCGGCCTGGTTGGGTGGTGGGTCGGCAAATTGAGGGACAGGTCCCTCGGCCGAATTTCGGCTCCCCGCTCGCCGGGAAGCCAATAACGACGGGCTCAAAGCCCGCTCACTGGGCCCACCTGAATGGGCCAAATGTTGTGCCCCGAGTTGGGCCGGACTCCGGGATAAGCCTTATTTGGCGGTCTTTTTCACGTCTTGCTTCTTCTTCGGTCGCGCAAGCCCCTGCGCGCCCTGTGCCCAGGGCGTCGTTAAGTGTCTGTTCCAGCGCCGTTATCTGGCGCGCGGTTGGGACGGGGTCGTTGTTGGGACTGTCCACGGGTCAGGACCCGCGGCGGCTGCACCAGCGCCCAACCACCAAGGAGGGGCGCGAACCCGCGGGCGGCCGCGGGCAGGTCTTGCCGGACATGAAAAAGCCCGGCGGATTTCTCCGTCGGGCTTCGCAATAGAGTTTCCCACTCTAACAAAATTTCTAGCATAAACCTGCTGAATTTGCAAATATAAATTTAGCCAGATCAAGCGGTGGATGCCTGCAGTGCTAGCAATCTACGATTCGCTAGACCACCGACCCGGGATCGGTGTTGGCGCCGCACACCAGGGTGGCCACCCGCTCGCCCGCCGCCGGCTTGTAGGCGCCGGCCATCAGGGCGGCGAGGCCGGTGGCGCCTGCCGGCTCCGCCCCGACGCGCAACTCCTCCCACAGCGCGCATTGGGCCGCGCGGACGGCCTCGTCGCTGACGAGCACTGACCGGGCGACCAGTTTCTGCGCCACCTCGAAGTTGGGCGTGCCGATGCGGCTCGCGCCCAGGGCGTCCGCAGCGATGCCGGAAATCTTCACCTCGACTGGCCGGCCTGCCTTCAGCGCCTCGTGCAGCGTCGGCGTGCCCTCGGTCTCGACGGCCACGATCCTGATGGCCGCCCCGATGGCCACCGCGCAGCCGGCGATCAGCCCGCCGCCGCCCACCGCCACCAGCAGCGTGTCGAAGCTCGCCTGCTCGGCGAACTC